>NZ_JBCLVN010000024.1:0-102460 GCF_039548315.1 Cellulomonas olei | reverse complement strand
ACCGCTGAAAGCATCTAAGCGGGAAGCCTGCTTCAAGATGAGGTTTCCACGGGTCTTCGGACCTGAGAGGCTCCCGGCTAGACCACCGGGTAGATAGGCCGGATGTGGAAGAGGGGACGCAAGACCCTCGCAGCTGACCGGTACTAATAAGCCGACAACTTCACCACTCATACTTGTGCTACGCGTCCACTGTGCGGTTCTCGAACCACGAACACGCACCCACCCGGGTCTTGCCGGTGGGGTGTCCCGTGTTGACAGTTCGACAGAGTTACGGCGGTCATAGCGAAGGGGAAACGCCCGGTCCCATTCCGAACCCGGAAGCTAAGCCCTTCAGCGCCGATGGTACTGCACTCGCCAGGGTGTGGGAGAGTAGGACGCCGCCGGACATCATTCAGAAGAAGCCACCCCATCGCTGGGGTGGCTTCTTCTGTTTCCCCACCCGACATGAACGCCCGCGTGAGGCGACGCGAACGCACGCGCACCCGCGCGCAATCGTGGGACCGCGCGTTCCTGATCCGCGCACGCACCGCACGGCGAGAGCCCGCAGGCCGGTCCGTCACACGCAGGACCGTTGTCGCTCTCAGGTCCGCTCGCGCCGGCATGTCCGATTGAGTGCCCAGGGTCCCTCGGTCGTGCGCAGGTCTGCGCCGTCGCCCATCGGCTCGTCCTGGGCGCGCAGGTCCGTCTGGACCCGGCAGGTCCGGTAGTGGGCACTGTGGTCCGCTCGAGCCAGCAGCTCCGCACTCCCGCGTCGCAAGTCCGGCGCGCCCGGCGGATCGCTCGCGGTCCTCGCACGTGCCGTCTCGACATTGCAGTTGTCGTGGGGTTCACGACTCGCAACCCCGCAGTTGCAGCAACCTCGACGGGCGGCCCCGGCTCGCGAGCGCGGGGTCCTGCGGTGGACGCTGGCCGGGCCTGTTGCCGGACAGGCTCGCACTGATCGCAGGCAGGGGGATGCTGGCGTGGGCGTGGGCGCGGTCGCGCGAGCTGATTCCGCTGCGTCCTACGGAGTGCTTGTCGCGGCTCGGGCCCGCGTGGGGTCGGTCAGCCGGCCCAGGGGCGCCGGCGGTTCAGGCGGGGACGAGGTAGAGCACCCCGAGCGGCGGGACCCGCAGGGTCGCCGAGAACGCCCGCCCGTGGTGCGGTTCCGGACGCGCCTGCACCTGCCCGAGGTTGCCCACCCCGGAGCCGCCGTACTCCTCGGCGTCGGTGTTGATGGCCTCGACCCACGTGCCGCCCTGGGGCAGCGCGAGGCGGTAGTCCTCGTGCGGGACGCCGGCGAAGTTCACGACGACGGCGACGACGCCGCCGCGGTCGTCGCGGCGCAGGTAGGCCAGCACGTTGCGGTCCGCGTCGTTGGCGTCGATCCACTCGAACCCCTGCGGGGAGTGGTCGAGCGCCCACATCGCCGGGTGGGACCGGTAGAACGCGTTGAGGTCCCGCACGCACGCCTGGACGCCGCGGTGCGGAGCGTGGTCGAGCAGGTACCAGTCGAGCGAGCGCGACTCGGCCCACTCGGTGCCCTGCGCGAACTCGGTGCCCATGAACACGAGCTGCTTGCCGGGGTGGGACCACTGGTAGCCCAGGAGGGCGCGGACGCCGGCGCGCTGCTGCCAGTCGTCACCGGGCATCTTGCGCATGACGGAGCCCTTGCCGTGCACCACCTCGTCGTGGCTGATCGGCAGGACGAACTGCTCGGAGAACGCATACACGAGCGAGAACGTCGCCTCGTGGTGGTGGTAGCGACGGTTGATCGGCAGCTCGGCGAGGTAGCGGAGCGTGTCGTTCATCCAGCCCATGTTCCACTTCAGGCCGAACCCGAGCCCACCGCCGGACGTGGGCGTGGTGACGCCGGGCCACGCGGTGGACTCCTCGGCGATCATGACGACCCCGGGGGTGCGGCGGTAGGCGGTGGCGTTGGCCTCCTGGAGGAACGCGATGGCCTCGAGGTTCTCGCGGCCGCCGTGCACGTTCGGGCGCCACTGGCCGGGCTCGCGGGAGTAGTCGAGGTAGAGCATGGAGGCGACGGCGTCGACCCGCAGGCCGTCGACGTGGAACTCCTCGAGCCAGTACGTGGCGTTGGCGACGAGGAAGTTGCGGACCTCGTTGCGTCCGAAGTCGAAGACGTAGGTGCCCCAGTCGGGCTGCTCGCCGCGCATCGGGTCGGGGTGCTCGTACAGGGGTGTGCCGTCGAAGCGCGCGAGCGCCCACTCGTCCTTGGGGAAGTGGGCGGGCACCCAGTCGAGGATCACGCCGACGCCGGCGCGGTGCAGCGTGTCGACGAGGTACCGGAAGTCGTCGGGGTGGCCGAAGCGGGAGGTGGGGGCGTAGTAGGAGGACACCTGGTAGCCCCAGGAGCCTCCGAACGGGTGCTCGGACACCGGGAGGAACTCGACGTGGGTGAAGCCGAGCTCCAGCACGTACTCGGTGAGCTGGGCGGCGAGGTCGCGGTACGACAGGCCCTGCCGCCACGAGCCCAGGTGCACCTCGTAGATGCTCATGGGCCCGTTGTGCGGGTCGCGGGAGCCCCGGGCGCCCAGCCAGTCCTCGTCGCGCCAGGCGAACGCCGACTCGACGACGACGGAGGCGGTCGCGGGCGGGACCTCCGTGCCCTTGGCGAGCGGGTCGGCCTTCTGCCGCCAGCCGCCGTCGGCGCCGAGGATCTCGAACTTGTAGCGCGCGCCCGCTCCGACGCCCGGCACGAAGATCTCCCACACGCCGGACTCACCGAGCGAGCGCATCGCGTGCGTGGCGCCCTGCCAGTGGTTGAAGTCGCCGATGACGCGGACGGCGCGCGCGTTCGGCGCCCAGACGGCGAAGGCGGTGCCCTCCACGTCGCCCAGCGCGCCGGGGTAGCGGTGCACGTTCGCGCCGAGGACGGTCCACAGCTGCTCGTGCCGGCCCTCGCGGATGAGGTGGCGGTCGAGCTCCTGGACGGTCGGCAGGTAGCGGTACGGGTCGTCGACGCGCGTGGTGCGGTCGCCGTAGGTCACGTCGACGCGGTAGTCGACGACGTCGGACTCCGGCAGCACCGCCACCCAGATGCCGTCCTGCTCGTGCTCGGCGGGCGTGCTGCCCGTCGCGGTGACGACGACGACGGCGTCGGCGAGCGGGCGCAGCGTCCGCACCACCAGGCCGCTCGGCGTGAGGTGCGCGCCGAGCACGGCGTGCGGGTCGTGGTGGGTCCCGGAGGCCACGGCGTGCAGCGTGCCGGGGTCGACGGTGACGGGCGACGTGTCAGCAGCCGGACGTTCCATGTGCCTACCCAACCACCCCCGGGGCGTTCCCGCAGGGAGACCTCGTGCCCGCGGGGACGCGCCGTCGTCAGCCGATGAGCCGCTCGACGGCGTGCAGCGGGATCGGCAGCCAGTCGGGGCGGTTTCGGGCCTCGTACACGGCCTCGTAGAGCGCCTTGTCGAGCTCGAGGACGCGCAGCAGGTGCGCGCGCGTGCCGGGGTCGAGGTCCTGCGTCTGGCTCGAGTAGCCCGCGAGGAACGCGGTGCGCGCGACCTCCGTCCACGCCTGCGGCCCGCCCCCGACGGCGGCGGCGTAGTCGAACGACCGGAGCATGCCGGCGGCGTCCCGCAGCGCCAGGTCGGGGCGGGTGCGCTGGGCGACGGGGGCGAGCGGCTCGCCCTCGAAGTCGAGCACGTACCAGGTGCCGTCGCCCCGCAGCACCTGCCCGAGGTGCAGGTCGCCGTGGACGCGCTGCCGCGGCGGCACCTCGGCCAGCAGCCGGGTGCGCCCGGCGAGCGCCTCGACCTGCGTCTCGAACGCGTCCAGCTGCGGCACGACGCCGCGCGCCCAGCCGTAGCGCTCGACGAGGGCGTCCGCGACGGCGGCCCCGGCCGTGGCGGCGGCACCGGCCGTGGCGGCGTCCAGGTCCGGGGCCGGGGCGGGCAGCGCCCGGGCGAGCGCACGGTGCATCTGGCCGACCACCACGCCGAGCTCCTCGGCGAGCGGTCCGAACGACTCGCCGCGCCGCGCCATCGCGCACGCGAGCTCGAAGCCGTCCGTCGCGCCGGGCACGAACGCACTGAGCACCCCCAGGTGCCCGTGCGCCGTGCGGTCGCCGTCCTGCCACTCGGCGCCCATCCAGGCGAGGGGGCGGGGCACGTGCGGCCAGCCCGAGGCCGCGAGGGCGCGCGGCACGTCGACGTCCGGGTTGTCGCCGTCGGACAGCCCGCGGAACACCTTGAGCATGGCGGTGGTGCCGCCCGGACCGGCGCCGGGCAGGATCACCGAGGTGTTGGACTGCTCGCCGGAGATGACGCGCGGCACCCCGAGTGCCGCCGCCGGCACCGCGTCGACGTCCGCCGGCCGGTCGGCCGCGGCGAGCCACGCGCGCTCGAACTCGGGCAGCCCCGCGGCGTCGAGCACGGCCGTGCCGTCCGGCAGGTGCCCCACCACGGCGGGGTCGTCCCCTCGGCCGTCCGGGCGCCCGGGGCCGTCGCCGGCCGCCGTGCCGGGCCGCAGCACCACCGGCACCTGCAGCACCGCGCCCGAGCCGCCGCCCTCGGCGCGCAGCAGCAGCAGCCGCACCTCGACGCTCCCGGCGGCGTCCTCGGGGTCGCGCAGGCTCAGCCCGCCGACCGCCGACACCCGCGCGTCCGCCCCCTTCACGGGGAACCAGCGCCGCCCCGGCAGCCAGGGCGCGAGCAGTGCGGCCAGCGCGTCGTCGCGGGGTTCGTGGGTCACCCGTCGGTCGGTCACTGCTCCGTCACCGCCAGCCAGTAGAAGTCGCGGGATCCGAGCGTGAAGGTCGTGGTCCCGTCCGCGCCGACGCCGGGGAACGCGGCGCCCCCGAAGACGTCGCGCAGCCCCGCGCCGGCGAGCGACGCGGGCAGGTGCAGGGTCGTGGCCCGGGCGGTCGCGGCGAGGTTCGCCACGACCAGCAGGGTCTCGGTCGGCGTGCGGCGCAGGAACGCCAGGACGGCGTCGTTGTCGCCGCCCACCACCTCGAACGTCCCGAGGCCCAGGGCGGGGTGCTGCCGGCGGACGGCCAGCATGCCCCGGACCCAGTGCAGCAGCGACGTCGTCTGCGCGAGCTGCGCCTCGACGTTGACGTTGTTGTAGTGGTGGACGAGCGACTGGATGACCGGCAGGTACAGCTTGCCGGGGTCGGCCGTCGAGAAGCCGGAGTTGCGGTCGGGCGTCCACTGCATCGGCGTGCGCACGGCGTCGCGGTCGGGCAGCCAGATGTTGTCGCCCATGCCGATCTCGTCGCCGTAGTAGAGGCACGGGCTGCCCGGCAGGGACAGCAGCAGGGCGTGCGCGAGCTCGATCTCCTTGCGGGAGTCGTCGAGCAGCGGCGCCAGGCGGCGGCGGATGCCGATGTTGGCGCGCATCCGGGAGTCCGGGGCGTACCAGCCGTACATGGACGCGCGCTCCTCGGTGGAGACCATCTCGAGCGTGAGCTCGTCGTGGTTGCGCAGGAACGTGCTCCACTGGCCGGCGCCGGGGATCGGCGGGGTGTCGGCCAGGATGTCGACGACGGGCGTCGCCCGCTGGTCCCGCATCGAGTAGAAGATCCGGGGCATCACCGGGAAGTGGAAGCACATGTGGCACTCCGGCTCCTCCTCGGTGCCGAAGTAGTGCACGACGTCCTCGGGCCACTGGTTGGCCTCGGCGAGCATGATCCGGCCGGGGAACTCGCGGTCGATCATCGCGCGCAGGTCCCGCAGGAACCGGTGCGTCTCGGGCAGGTTCTCGCAGTTCGTGCCGTCCCGCTCGTACAGGTACGGGACCGCGTCGAGCCGGAACCCGTCCACGCCGAGCCGCAGCCAGAACCGCGCGACGTCGTGCATGGCCTCGACCACACGCGGGTTGTCGAAGTTCAGGTCGGGCTGGTGGCTGAAGAACCGGTGCCAGAAGTACTGCCGCCGCACGGGGTCGAACGTCCAGTTGGACGTCTCGGTGTCGACGAAGATGATCCGCGCGTCCTGGTACCGGGTGGGGTCGTCGGACCAGACGTAGAAGTCGCCGTAGGGCCCGTCCGGGTCGGAGCGCGAGGCCTGGAACCACGGGTGCTGGTCGGACGAGTGGTTCATGACGAGGTCGACGATCACCCGCATCCCGCGCTCGTGCGCCGCCGCGACCAGGTCCGTGAAGTCCTCGATCGAGCCGTACTGCGGGGCGACCGCGGTGTAGTCGGACACGTCGTAGCCGCCGTCGCGCAGCGGTGACGGGTAGAACGGCGGCAGCCACAGGCAGTCGACGCCGAGCCACTGCAGGTAGTCGAGCCGCTGGATGAGCCCGCGCAGGTCCCCGCTGCCCGTGCCGTCGGAGTCGGAGAACGACCGGATCATGACCTCGTAGAACACCGCGGTGCGGTACCACTCGGGGTCGGGTCGCAGGCCGCCGCCCTCCGTGGGCGGCACGGCGGGCTGACGGCGCGGGGGCAGCGCGGTCGCGGCGATCTGCCCGGTGGGCGGCGCGTGGCCGGCGGTCGGCCCGGGCGTCGCGGACCCGGTGGCGGCGACCGCCGTGGGGACGGCCCCGGTCGGCCCGGCCGGGGTCACACCCGCTCCACCCGGACGACGTGCGCCACGCGGCTGTACGGGTCGAGCCGGACCCACGGGTGGGCGTCCCAGGCGTAGACCTCCTGGGACAGCACGTCGTGGGCGACGAAGCGCGCGTCCGGCTCGAGGCCGAGCGCGGCCAGGTCGAGGTCCACCACGCCGTCGTGCGCGGAGCGCGGGTCGAGGTTCACGACGACCAGGACGGTGTCGGCCGCCCCCGTCGGCGACAGCTCCGCCGGCAGGTGCCGCGAGAACGCGACGAGCGCCGGGTCCGACGTCGGGTGCACCGTGAGGTTGCGCAGCTGCAGCAGCGCGGGGTGCGCGCGGCGGATCGCGTTGAGGGACCGCAGCAGGCGCGCGATGCCGAGCGGCTCGGCCGCGGCCCAGTCACGGGGCTTGAACTCGTACTTCTCGTTGTCGATCTGCTCCTCGACGCCCGGCCGCGGCACGTCCTCGACCAGCTCGTAGCCGGAGTAGATGCCCCAGGTGGGGGAGCCGAGCGCCGCGAGGACCGCCCGCACGGCGAACCCGGCCGCGCCGCCCGTCTGCATGTACGGCGTGAGGATGTCGTGCGTGGTGGGCCAGAACGACGGCCGCATCCACGATCCCTGCTCGCCGGAGACCTCCGCGAGGTACTCGGCGACCTCCTCCTTGGTGTTCCGCCAGGTGAAGTACGTGTACGACTGGTGGAACCCGACGCGCGCGAGGTTGAGCATCATCGCCGGCCGCGTGAACGCCTCCGACAGGAACACGACCTCCGGGTGCGACGCGCGCACGTCCGCGAGGATCCGCTGCCAGAACGACAGCGGCTTGGTGTGCGGGTTGTCCACGCGGAACGCCGTCACCCCGTGGTCGATCCAGACCTGCAGCACCCGGCGGATCTCGGCGTAGATGCCCTCCGGGTCGTTGTCGAAGTTCAGGGGGTAGATGTCCTGGTACTTCTTGGGCGGGTTCTCGGCGTACGCGATGGTCCCGTCGATGCGCGTGGTGAACCACTCGGGGTGCTCGGTGACCCACGGGTGGTCGGGGGAGCACTGCAGCGCGAGGTCGAGCGCGACCTCCAGCCCCAGCTCCCGGGCGCGGGCGACGAAGGCGTCGAAGTCGTCGAACGTGCCGAGCGAGGGGTCGATCGCGTCGTGCCCGCCGTCCGGGGAGCCGATCGCGTACGGCGAGCCGGGATCGCCCGGGCGCGCGTCGAGGGTGTTGTTGCGGCCCTTGCGGTGCGTCGTGCCGATCGGGTGGATCGGCGTCAGGTACACGACGTCGAAGCCCAGGTCGGCGATGCGCGGCAGGTCCTCCGCGGCGGTGCGCAGCGTCCCCGTGCTCCACGTCCCGGTCGCCTCGTCGTACGTCGCGCCGATCGAGCGGGGGAAGATCTCGTACCACGCGCCGGCCAGCGCCAGGGGGCGGTCGACGACGAGCGGGTAGGTCGGGGACGGGCTCACGAGCTCGCGCAGCGGGTGGGCGGCGAGCGCGGACCGGACCTCCTGCGCGGTCCCCGCGGCGAGCCGGGCCGCCGCGGGCCGGGTCTCGTCGCGCAGCGCGGTCACGGCGTCCCGCAGCAGCGCCACGTCGTCCGTGGGGAGCGCGGCGCCCGCGTCGTCGGACGCCCGGGACGCCGCGCGCTCCAGCAGCCGCGCGCCCTCCTCGAGCACCAGCTCGACGTCCACGCCGGCGCCGACCTTCAGCGGCGCGTCGTGCAGCCACGTGCCGTACGGGTCCGACCAGCCCTCGACCCGGAACCCCCAGGCGCCCGGCTCGTCGGGCACGAGGCGGGCCTCGTAGCGGTCCAGCCCCGGGGCGATGTCGACCATCGTCGCCCGTGCGCGGTCCCGGCCGTCGGGCCCGACCAGCACGGCGGTGGCCGCGCACGCGTCGTGGCCCTCGCGGAACACCGTGGCCCGGACGGGGACGGCCTCGCCGACGACGGCCTTCGCGGGCCAGCGCCCGGCCTCCGCGACGGGGGACACGTCGACGACGGGGATCCGACCCACCGGCGCGTGCACCGGGTCGGCCGTCGTGACCGGGGCCGCCGGCGCGGCGTGGGCCGCCGCGGTGGTGGCGGTCGCCGGGGCGGCGTGCGCCGCGGTCCCGGGCTGCTCGGCGGGCACCAGCTCGGCCTGGGCGGGGGTCTGGCGCGCGCGGGCGCGGCGCGGCGCGGGCCGGCGCGGCGGGGGAGTCGACGTCACGGTTCCGAACCTATCCACTGGGGTGGCCGCCCGGCATCCGGACGGCCCGACGTGCCGCCATCCGCAGCTGGTGGGACCGAGGTGCTGTTCCGACGGCCCCGCCCCTGCGTACGCTCGTGCACCGTGAGAGCCATCCGCCGATTCACCGTCCGCACGTCGCTGCCTGCCGAGCTCGCCGACCTGGACGAGCTCGCCCACAACCTGCGCTGGTCCTGGCACGCGCCGACCCGCGACCTGTTCGCCCGCATCGACCCGGCGCTCTGGGACGAGGTGCACGGGGACCCCGTGGCCCTGCTCGGCGCGCTGCGTCCCGAGCGGCTCGCGGAGCTCGCCGCGGACCCGGACGTGGTGGCGGCCGTCCGCGCCGCCACGGCGGACCTGCACGAGTACCTCGAGGCGCCGCGCTGGTACCAGCGCCGCCAGGCCTCCGACCCCTCGCTGCCCGCGGCCATCGCCTACTTCTCGCCGGAGTTCGGCATCACCGCGGTGCTGCCGCAGTACTCGGGCGGTCTCGGCATCCTCGCCGGGGACCACCTGAAGAGCGCGTCCGACCTGGGCGTGCCGATCGTCGGGGTGGGCCTGCTGTACGGCGCGGGCTACTTCAAGCAGGCGCTGACGCGCGACGGCTGGCAGGTCGAGACCTACCCGCTGCTCGACCCGGACGGCATGCCGCTGACCCTGGTGCGCGAGCACGACGGCACGCCCGCCGTCGTCACCATCCCGCTGCCGGGCGGCCGGACGCTGCACGCGCACGTCTGGACGGCGACCGTCGGCCGGGTGCCGCTGCTGCTGCTCGACTCCGACGTGCCCGAGAACGACGAGGCCGCTCGCAAGGTCACCGACCGGCTGTACGGCGGGGGCGGCGAGCACCGGCTGCAGCAGGAGCTGCTGCTCGGCGTCGGCGGCGTGCGCGCGCTGCGGCTGTGGTCCCGGCTGACCGGCGCTCCGGAGCCGGAGGTCTACCACACCAACGAGGGGCACGCCGGGTTCCTCGGGGTCGAGCGGATCCGGGAGCTCGTCGGCGGCGCTGGCCTGGGCTTCGACGAGGCGCTGGAGGCCGTGCGGGCCGCCACCGTGTTCACCACGCACACCCCCGTGCCCGCCGGGATCGACCGGTTCCAGGCGTCCCTCGTGGAGCAGTACTTCGGCGGGGCGAACGAGGCGCCGGGCGTCCCGGTGGAGCGGGTGCTGGCGCTGGGCGCCGAGGACTACCCCGGCGGCGACCCGCTCATGTTCAACATGGCCGTGATGGGCCTGCGCCTCGGCGGGCGCGCCAACGGCGTCTCGCTGCTGCACGGCGAGGTCTCCCGCGGCATGTTCAACGGCCTGTGGCCGGGCTTCGACGACGTGGAGGTGCCGATCACCTCCGTGACCAACGGCGTCCACGCGCCGACCTGGGTGGACCGCCGGCTGTCCGACCTCGCGGCCGAGAGGCTCACCGGCGACGAGATCGCGTCGGGCACCGGGTGGCTCACCGACGCGATCGGCGACGCCGAGCTGTGGGAGCTGCGGCGCACGCTGCGGGCCTCGCTGGTCGCGGACGCCCGGCGCCGGGTGCGCGGGTCGTGGGCCCGGCGGGGCGCGTCCCCGGCCGAGCTGGGCTGGGTCGACGACGTGCTGTCGCCCGACGTGCTGACCATCGGGTTCGCGCGGCGCGTGCCGACGTACAAGCGCCTCACGCTCATGCTGCGCGACCCCGAGCGGCTGCGCGCCCTGCTCACGCACCCGGAGCGCCCGGTGCAGCTCGTCATCGCCGGCAAGTCGCACCCCGCCGACGACCAGGGCAAGCGCCTCATCCAGCAGCTCGTCCGGTTCGCCGACGAGGCCGGCGTCCGCCACCGCATCGTGTTCCTGCCGAACTACGACATCGCGATGGCGCAGACGCTGTACCCGGGCTGCGACGTGTGGCTGAACAACCCGCTGCGCCCGCTCGAGGCGTGCGGCACCTCCGGCATGAAGGCGGCGCTCAACGGCGGCCTCAACCTGTCCATCCTCGACGGGTGGTGGGACGAGTGGTACGACGGCGAGAACGGCTGGGCGATCCCGACGGCCGACGGCGTCGAGGACCCGGACCGCCGCGACGACCTCGAGGCCGCCGCCCTGTACGAGCTCATCGAGCACCAGGTGGCGCCGCGGTTCTACGACCGGGACGAGCGGGGGCTGCCGCTGCGCTGGCTGGAGATGGTCCGGCACACGCTCGCCACGCTCGGCCCGAAGGTCCAGGCGACGCGCATGGTGGCGGACTACGTCGAGCGCCTCTACGCCCCGGCGACGGTGGCCGGGCGCGAGCTCGCCGGCGACGCCGCGTTCACGGGGGCCCGCGAGCTGGCCGCCTGGAAGGGCCGCGTGCGGGCCGGCTGGCAGCACGTCCGCGTCGACCACGTCGAGTCCGGCGGCGTCGGCGAGGTGCCGCAGGTCGGCGACGCCCTGCACGTCAAGGCGTACGTGTCGCTCGGCGACCTCGCGCCCGAGGACGTCGAGGTGCAGGTCGTGCACGGCAAGGTCACGGAGTCGGACGAGCTGCACGGCTTCACGGTCGACCCGCTCGCGCTCGCGGAGAGGTACGAGGGCGGGCGGTACGCGTTCGCGGGCGACGTGCTGCTCGACGCGTCCGGCCCGTTCGGGTACAGCGTGCGCGTCGTCCCGCGGCACCCGGGCCTCGCGTCCGTCGCCGAGGTCGGCCTGGTCGCGAACGCCGGCTGACGCGACCGGCCCGCACCGCCGAGGAGCCCCCGCCCGCAGGACCGGGCGGGGGGCTCCCCGGGCGTCAGGCCACGTAGACCCGCAGGCTGAGCGGCTCGACGACCACCCGCGTCCCCGACTCGCGGTGCAGGACGCCGTCGACCGCGGCGGTCCGGACCTCGTCGGGGTGCTCCCAGGTCGAGTCCCAGGCGAGCTCCCACAGCGTGGGCCGGTCGTCGGCGAGCACCACGTCGACCGGGTCGAGCGAGCCGTTCACCACCACGAGCACGGTGTCGCCCTCCGCCGCCCGCAGCATCTGCAGCGTGCGCAGGTCGCCGTCGTGCCACCGCTCGTGGGTGAACGCCACCCCGCCCGGGTCGAACCACGTGAGGTCCGGGCGGGCGCCCGAGGGTGCCCGCCCGGTGAAGAACCGGGTGCTGCGCAGCGCCGGGTGCGCGTGCCGCAGCGCCGTCAGGTGGCGCGCGGTCGCCAGGAGGTCGCGTCGCCAGGGGGCGAGGTCCCAGGACACCCAGGACAGGTCCGAGTCCTGGCAGTACGCGTTGTTGTTGCCGCGCTGCGTCCGGCCCATCTCGTCGCCCGCGGTGATCATCGGCGTCCCCGCGGCGAGCAGCAGCGTCGCCAGCAGGTTGCGCAGCGAGCGCCGGCGCAGCGGCACGATGTCGGAGGCCACGGAGTCGGGGCCGACGCGGCCCTCGACCCCGTGGTTCCACGACCGGTTGTCGTCCGAGCCGTCGCGGTTCTGCTCGCCGTTCGCCTCGTTGTGCTTGTGCTCGTAGGCGACGAGGTCGGCGAGCGTGAAGCCGTCGTGGGCGGTCACGTAGTTGACCGACGCCTGCGGCCCGCGCACCAGCGGCGGGTCGGTGTGGCCGAACAGGTCGACGGAGCCCGCGAGCCGCGTGGCGAGGTCCCGCACCCGGTGCTCCGGCAGGCCGTGCGCGGCGCGCGCCGGGTCCGCGAGCCAGAACGAGCGCACGGAGTTGCGGAACTTGTCGTTCCACTCGGCGAAAGGCGGCGGGAACTGCCCGGTGCGCCAGCCGCCGGGGCCGACGTCCCAGGGCTCGGCGACGAGCTTGAGGCCGTGCAGCGCCGGGTCGGTGGCGGCCGCCACGAGGAACGGGTGGTCCGGGTCGAAGCCGCCGTGCCCGCGACCGAGCGTGACCGCCAGGTCGAACCGGAAGCCGTCGACCCCGACCTCCTGCGCCCAGTACCGCAGCGAGTCCAGCGTCAGCCGGATCACCTCGGGGCGGCGGAAGTCGAGCGTGTTGCCGGTGCCCGTCACGTCCGCCAGGGCCGCCGGCCGGCCGCCGTCGTGCAGGTAGTAGACCGCGGAGTCCAGGCCGCGCAGCGACAGGTGCTGGCCGGTGAGCCCGCCCTCGCAGGTGTGGTTGTACACGACGTCGAGCAGCACCTCGATGCCCGCCTCGTGCAGGGCGTGCACGGCGCCGCGCAGCTCGTCGAGCACCGCGGCGGGACCCGCCGCCCGCGCCGCGGCGGTGGCGTACGGGGCGTGCGGGGCGAAGAAGCCCAGCGTGCTGTAGCCCCAGTAGTTCGTCAGGCCCTTGTCGACCAGGTGCGGCTCGGAGGAGGACGCGTGCACCGGCAGCAGCTCCAGCGCCGTGACGCCGAGCGCCCGCAGGTGCCCCACGACCGCCGGGTGCCCGAGCGCGGCGTACGTGCCGCGCAGGTGCGGCGGCAGGTCCGGGTGCCGCAGCGTCAGCCCGCGCACGTGCGCCTCGTAGACCACGGTGTCCGCCCACGGCGTGTACGGGCGGTTGGCCGCCGGGTCGACGGCGTCGCCGGCCCCGCGGTGGCCGGGCCGGCGGTCCAGCACGACGCCGTGCGGGACGTGGGCGACGGAGTCGCGGGGGTCGGCGGGGCCGTACGGGTCGCCGCGCAGGGCGTCGTCGACCTCGTGGCCGTACGTGGCCGGGCCGTGGTCGACCTCCCCGGCCAGCCCGGTGGCGTACGGGTCCACCAGCAGCTTCGCGGGGTTGTACCGGAGCCCCGCCTCCGGGTCCCACGGACCGTGCGCGCGCAGGCCGTAGCGCTGCCCGGGACGCAGGCCGGGCACCCGGGCGGAGAAGACGCCGAGGTCCGGGCCCGTCAGGGGGACGCGCCGCTCCGCCCAGCCCGACGGCGACGACGGGTCGGGGTCGAGGAGGCAGAGCTCCACCGCCTCGGCGTGGGGTGCGAGCACCGCCACGTCGGCGCCGTCGTCCGTGACGTGCACGCCGAGACGCGGCGGCGGGCCGGCTGTCGGGCGGTCGGGGGAGTGCACCACGTCCCCATTGTGGCGCGCCCGGGCCGCGGACCTGCGCAGCCGCCGGGTGAGGTGGCCGCGCGGGCGCCGTCGCCGCGGGCCGTGCCCCTGCGCCGCGGCCCGCGCCGGGCGGGTAACGTTCCGGAGGTGAGAATCGTGGTGTGCGTCAAGCACGTGCCCGACATCCAGTCCGAGCGAGCCCTCGGCCCCGACGGCCGGCTCGTGCGCGACGGCGGTGACGGCACGCTGAACGAGCTGGACGAGAACGCGGTCGAGGCCGCCGTCGTCCTGGCGGAGCAGGCGCGCGACGCCGGCGGGGACGCCGAGGTCGTCGTCGTGACCGCCGGCCCGGACGACGCCGAGGACGCCGTGCGACGCGGCCTCCAGCTCGGGGCGGACGCCGCGGTGCACGTCCTGGACGACGCGGTCGCCGGGTCGGACGCGATCGGCACCGCGACCGTGCTGGCCGCGGCCGTCCGTCACCTCGGGGAGGCCGACCTGGTCGTCACCGGCATGGCGGGCCTCGACGGTCTCACCTCGCTGCTGCCGGCAGCGCTGGCGGACCTGCTGGACCTCCCGCAGCTCACGCTCGCGTCGTCGGTGGCGCTCGCGGACGGCACCGTCACGGTGCGCCGGGACCTGGACCACGCCACGGAGGTGCTCGAGGCGCCCCTGCCGGCGCTGGTGTCGGTCACCGACCGGGCGAACGAGCCCCGCTACCCGAACTTCCAGGCGATCATGGCCGCCCGCAAGAAGCCGGTGACGGTGCTGACCCTCGCCGACCTGGGGGTCGACCCCGCGACGGTCGGGTCCGCCGGCGCCCGCACGGAGGTCGTCGAGGCCGCGCCCCGGCCGCCCCGCACGGACCGCGTCCTGGTGACGGACGACGGCGAGGCCGGCCGGCACCTGGCCGCCTGGCTGCTGGAGCGCGACCTGGTCCGCACGACGCCCGCGACGGGGGAGGTCCTCTGATGGCCACGGTGCTGGTGCTGCTCGACCACGCGGACACGGGCGCGCTGCGGGGCAGCGTGCTGGAGCTCGCGACGGCGGCGCGGGAGCTCGCCGGCCCGGGCGGGGCCGTGCACGGCGTGTGGGTCGGGGACGAGCCGCTCGACCCCGCCCTGCCGGTGCTCGGCCGGCACGGGGTGTCGGTGGTGCACGCCGTCACCACGGGCGACGCCGACCCGCTGCTCACGCCTGTGCTCGCCGAGGCCGTCGCGGACGTCGTCCGAGCGGCCGGCGCGACGGTGCTGCTCGCGCTCTCGACGTTCGAGAACAAGGAGGCCGCCGCCCGCGTCGCCCTCGCGACCGGAGCGGGCGTCGTGACGGACGCCGCGGCGGTCGAGCGGGACGCCGCCGGTCGCGTCGTCGCGGCGAAGACCGTGCTGGCCGGGACGTGGACGACGCGCTGCGCCGTGCTCACCGAGGTGGCCGTCGTGCTGCTCAAGGCCGGCGCGGTCGTCTCCTCGCACGTCGAGGACGAGGCGCCGCTCGCGCCCGAGGTCCGCCCCCGCAGCGTGGCGGTGACCGACCGCGCCACCCGCGTGCGCGTCGTCGAGCGCACCGCGCAGGCACCCTCCGACCGCCCCGACCTGTCGTCCGCGGACGTCGTCGTCGTGGGCGGGCGGGGGACGGGCGGGGACTTCGGCCCGCTGGAGGCGCTGGCGGACGAGGTCGGCGCGGCGGTCGGCGCCACGCGCGTCGCCACGGACGAGGGCTGGATCGGGCACGAGGCGCAGATCGGGCAGACCGGCGTCACGGTCTCCCCGCGGCTGTACCTCGGCTTCGGGGTGTCCGGAGCCGTCCACCACCGCGGCGGCATGCAGGCGTCCGGCACGGTCGTGGCCGTCAACGAGGACCCGGAGGCGCCGATCTTCGAGATCGCCGACTACGGCGTCGTCGGGGACCTGTTCCAGGTGGTGCCGCAGCTCACCGAGGAGCTGCGCCGGCTCCGCCGGGGCTGAGGCCGGGGGCCTACGCCAGCGCGCGCAGCCACTCCACGGCCGCGCGGGCCTGGGCGCCCTGGAACCGCCGCAGGTTGGGGATGCCGACCGGGGCCGGCTGGAGCGCGGAGTGCGCGAAGTAGCCGGACAGCCCGGCGACCACGGCGCGCAGCCGCTCCGGGTCGACCCCGGCCGCCACGGGGCGCGACCAGAAGATCTCCTGGGGCGACCCGCCGCCCTGCATCGCGACGCTCGGGAGCATGAACGCCAGGTCCAGCCACGGTGCCCCCGTGCCGGCGTGCGGCCAGTCGATGAGCGAGACCCGTCCGCCGTCGTGGTCGTGGTCGACCAGGACGTTGTCCGCGCGCAGGTCGCCGTGCACCAGGGCGCTCCCGGCGCACGCCGCCAGGGCGTCCCGCTCCCACGCGACGAGCAGGTCCAGGTGCCCGAGCAGCCACGGCCCCGCCTCGCCGGCCGTCGCGACGAGCCGGTCCAGCTCGTCCGCCGGGCGCTCGGCGATCCGCTCCCAGCCGGTGAAGTCGCCCGCGAGCATCTCGGCGGTCGGGCGCAGCTCGTGACCCGGCAGCGGCTCGCACTCCGCCAGCGTGTCGAGCGCCCGCAGCACGACCTCGAGCTCGTCGGACCGCCACGGCAGCAGCGGCGGCCGCCCCGGCGCGACCTCGAAGCCCAGCAGCACCCACTCGCCGTCGTCGCCGGACCACAGCAGCCGGGGCGCGGGGACGTGCGGCGGCAGCGCGGCGGCGGCCCGCACCTCCGCCCGCGCCAGCTCCGGCGACTCGGGGTTCTGCTCGGGCGAGACCGCCTTGACGAACACCCCCCGGCCGTCGGCCAGCTCCAGCACCGCGGCGAACCCCGGGCTGAAGCCGGTGGTCGCACTGGTCTCGGCGGTGACCTGGGCGCCGGCGAGCTCCTGGATGCGGCTGCGGACCCCCCGGGGGAGGTCGCGCCAGTCCAGGCGCTGGCCGCTGAAGGCCAGTGGAGGCGTCGTCGCGTCGTGACTCACGCGCACATCCTGCCAAAGGGGTTCGTAGACTCGTGCGGGTGAGCGCGTATCTGGACCACGCGGCCACGACGCCCGTGCTCCCGGAGGCGGCCGCCGTCCTGGTCGAGCACCTGTCCCGCACCGGCAACCCGTCGTCGCTGCACGCCGCCGGGCGGGCGGCGCGCCGCGTCGTCGAGGAGTCCCGCGAGCGCCTCGCCGCGGCCCTGGGGGCCCGGCCGAGCGAGGTGCTGCTGACAGGTGGCGGCACCGAGGCGGACAACCTCGCCGTCAAGGGGGTGTTCTGGGCGCGCACCGCGCAGGACCCCGCGCGGCGTCGGGTGCTGGTGTCGGCCGTGGAGCACCACGCGGTGCTCGACCCCGCGTTCTGGCTCGCCGAGCACGCGGGTGCGGAGATCGTGCTGCTGCCCGTGGACGACGAGGGACGCGTGCGGCTCGACGTGCTGCGCGACGATCTCGCCGAGCACGGCGACGCGACCGCGCTGGTCTCGGTGATGTGGGCGAACAACGAGGTCGGGACGCTGCAGCCGCTCGCCGACGTGGTCGCGCTGGCGCACGCCCACGGCGTGCCGGTGCACGCGGACGCCGTGCAGGCCGTCGGCCAGGTGCCGGTGGACTTCGCGGCGTCGGGCCTCGACGCCCTGACCGTCTCGGGTCACAAGGTCGGGGGCCCGGTGGGCGTCGGCGCCCTGCTCGCCCGCCGGGACCTGGGTCTCGTGCCGGTGCTGCACGGCGGCGGGCAGGAGCGCGGCGTGCGGTCCGGGTCGCTCGACGTCCCCGCCATCGCCGCGTTCGCGGTCGCGGTGGAGCGCGCGGTGGCCGCGCGGCCGGAGACGGCCGCGCGTCTCGGAGCGCTGCGCGACGCGCTCGTCGCCGGTGTGCGCGAGGCCGTGCCCGGCGCGGTGCTGCGCGGTCCGGTCGACGCCGCCGGACGGCTGCCCGCGAACGCGCACTTCACCTTCCCGGGCTGCGAGGGCGACTCGCTGCTCTACCTGCTCGACAGCGCGGGCGTCGAGTGCTCCACCGGCTCGGCGTGCCAGGCCGGCGTGCCGCAGCCGAGCCACGTCCTGCTGGCGATGGGCCTGGAGGAGGGCGACGCCCGCGGGGCCCTGCGGTTCAGCCTCGGGTGGCCGTCGACCCGCGCCGACGTGGACGCGCTGCTCGCGGCGCTGCCGGGCGCGGTCGAGCGGGCGCAGGCCGCGGGCCTGGCGGGCCGGCCGCGGGCGGGGGTCGCCTGATGCGGGTGCTCGCCGCGCTCTCCGGCGGTGTGGACTCGGCGGTGGCCGCGGCGCGCGCGGTCGACGCCGGCCACGAGGTCGTCGGCGTCCACATGGCGCTCTCCCGTGACCGCGCGCAGCTGCGCAGCGGATCGCGCGGCTGCTGCTCGATCGAGGACGCGGGCGACGCCCGGCGCGCCGCCGACGTCCTGGGCATCCCGTACTACGTGTGGGACCTGTCCGAGCGGTTCGAGGACACGGTCGTGGCGGACTTCCTCGCCGAGTACGAGGCCGGGCGGACGCCGAACCCGTGCGTGCGGTGCAACGAGCACATCAAGTTCGACGCGCTGCTCGACAAGGCGCTCGCGCTCGGCTTCGACGCGGTCTGCACCGGCCACTACGCCCGCGCGGAGCGTGACGGGGACGGCACGCCGGTGCTGCGGCGCGCGGCCGACCGGGCGAAGGACCAGTCGTACGTGCTGGCCGTCATGGGGCCGCAGCGCCTGTCCCGCGCGCTGTTCCCGCTCGGGGACGCGCCGTCGAAGGACGCGGTGCGCGCCGAGGCGGCCGCGCGCGGCCTGGGCATGTCGGCCAAGCCCGACTCCTACGACATCTGCTTCGTCGCGGACGGCGACACCCAGGGGTTCCTGCGGTCCCGGCTCGGGTCGCGCCCTGGGGAGGTCGTCGACGTGGACGGTGCCGTGCTCGGGCAGCACGACGGGGCGTACGGGTACACGGTCGGCCAGCGCAAGGGACTGCGGCTCGGGCGGCCCGCCCCCGACGGCCGGCCGCGGTACGTCCTGGCGATCGAGCCGGTGAGCAACCGCGTGGTCGTCGGCGGGGCCGAGGACCTGTCCGTCGCCGCGCTCGACGCGGTCGACGCGGTCTGGTTCGGCGACGCCCCCGCGGCGTGGACGGCGTGCACGCTGCAGGTCCGCGCGCACGGCGAGGGTGTGCCCGCGCGGGTGCGGGCGGTGGACGGGGGCGCGCAGGTGCAGGTCGAGGGGACGCTGCGCGGTGTCGCGCCCGGGCAGTCCGCGGTGCTCTACGGCGGCGCGGACGGCGACCGGGTGCTCGGGCAGGCGACCGTCGACCGGGCGCACCGCGCGGTCCCGGCACGCGCGGTCCCGGCCGGGGGGCGCGCGTGACGGCGGTCAGCAGCACCGGTGCGTGGCCCGGGACCGACCCCCTCGAGGCGCAGCAGACCGTCCTCGGCGACCTCGCGGACCTGCCGGACGGCGTCACGGGCCTGCCGTGGACCGTGCGGCTCGGCGAGCGGGGGCCCTACGGGACCGCGGCCGCGCAGGCGCTCGGGCTGCTGGTCGACCTGCCCGCCGACCTCGGGCCGCACGGCTGGCGGCTCGCCGACCGTCCCGGGGCCGACGCGACCCGGCTCGCCGCCGCCCGCCGTGAGGACCTCGACGCGCTCGCGGTCGCCGCCCACGGCTGGTCCGGCCCGCTGGTCGTCCCCGTGTGCGGACCGCTCACGCTGGCGGCCTCCGTCTACCTCGCGCGCGGCGACCGGGCGGTCGGCGACCACGGCGCCCTCGAGGAGATCGCCGAGTCGCTCGCCGCCGGCACGGCGGAGCACCTCGCGGCGGTGGTGCGGGCCGTCCCCGGCGCGCGACCCACGGTGCTGCTGCACGAGCCGCTGCTCGCCCCCGTGGTCGCCGGGGTCCTGCCGTCGTTCTCCGGGTACTCCCGGCTGCGTGCGGTGCCCGCGCCGGTGGTCTCCGAGCGGCTGTCCCGCGTCGTGGGGGTCCTGCGCGCGGCCGGCGCCGACCGCGTCGTCGTGCACGTCGGCCCCGGCGCGGCGGTGCTCGGGGCGGCGCGCGGCGCGGGGGCGGACGGCCTGGGGATCGAGACGACCGCCCTCGACGACCGGTCGTGGGAGGCCGTCGCCGAGAACGTCGAGGCCGGCGTGTCCCTGTGGGCGGGCGTCCCGCAGCCCGCGACGTCGCAGTGCGCCGGGCCCGACGTGCAGGGCGTCGCGGACGCGGTGCTGCACGGCTGGCAGCGGGTCGGGCTCGACCGCGCCGGGCTGCGCGACGTCGTGCTGCTCGCCCCCGCCGGGCCGGCCGTGCCGGGCCGCGAGGCCGTCGTCCACCCCGCGGCCGCGCGGGCGACGCTCGCCGCCGTGGCGCGGGCCGCCGCCGTCGTCGCCGAGCGGGCCGAGTCGTGAGGCGCCGCACGAGCACGGCGAGGGCCGCGCTCCTCGCGGGCGGGGCGGCGCTGGCGGTCGTCGGCCTCGTCGTGCTGCTGGTGCAGGGGATCGCGCTCGTCACCGGGACGCTGCGGACGGGGCTCGCGGACGAGGGGTCGTGCGTCGCCGCGGCCACCGCCGGCGAGGACGGCGCCGAGATCACCACGTCGCTGCTGCCGCCGCGCTCCGCGTGCACCTGGACCGTCGGCGGGCGCCAGCAGGAGACCGTGCTGGCGGAGGGCTCGGCCCCCGCGGTGACCGCGGCGGTCGTGGCGACGGCGGTGGGGGTGACGCTGGTGCTCGGGACCGCCGGCGTGGCGCTGGCACGCCGGCGGCGGGGCGTGCCGCCCGCCTGACGGGCGAGGTGCGTGCCGCCCGCCTGCCCGGCGGCCGTGCGTGCCCTCCCGTCGGAGGCTCCGCACGTGGATCGGTGGTGCCCGCGTGCCGTCGAGGTGGTCTGCGGAGCCCTCCGTCCCCTCGTGGGAGCCTCCGACGGGAGCGGCGTGGGGGTGCGCGGGGACCAGGGGTGGGCGGGATCGTGCGGGCGCTACGCATCGGTGTGTGGACGGGCGGCGGGTGCCCCCGGGAGCGTCGGTCGGGTGGAAGGCGAGCTGCAGCGCGTGGTCGGACGCAACGTCCGCAGGATCCGGTCCCAGCGGGGCGTGAGCCAGGAGGCGCTCGCCGTCGAGCTGGACGTGCACCGCACGTACATGGGCGCCGTCGAGCGGGGCGAGCGCAACCTCACGCTCCGCACGGTCGAGCGGCTCGCCGCCGGGCTCGGTGTCGTGCCGTCCGAGCTGCTCCGCGACCCGGCTCCTCGCTGACCCCGGGGCCGGTTCGCCGGGACTGGCGCCGCCCTCGGGCCCGGTCCTGCACCGGGCACGGGCCGGCCGACACCGGTCTCTCGCCGGCTGCCACTGCCCCCGTGCCCGGCCTCGCATCGGCCGCGACCGCCGCCCGCGCCCCCGTCCTCCCACGGACTGTGCGTCCCGGCGGTCCAGGGTGGTGCCGCCCGACCTCCCGTGTGCTACTCATGAGTCTGTAGACGCAGAAGTAGCGAGACCCGGACCGTGGTCGGGTGGAAGGCGAGCTGCAGCGTGTCGTGGGTGAGCAGGTCCGTCGCGTGCGGGCGGAGCGTGGTCTGAGCCAGGAGGCGCTCGCCGACGCGCTCGGCGTGCACCGCACGTACCTGGGCGCGGTCGAGCGGGGCGAGCGCAACCTCACCCTGCGGACCGTCGAGCGGCTCGCGGACCGGCTCGCCGTGGACGTGCGCGACCTGCTGGACCCCGCCGGGCGGTGATCCGGACGTCCCCTGTGGACGACCGGCCTCCCGTGTCAGTACCCCCGCCCATGGTGGACACCACCCGCGGGGGAGCAGTCCCGGACCCCTCGCGACACGAGCGGAGGAGGAGCCGTGGGAACGACGCAGGACAGGCCCGGCAGGACGGTGGCGGGCGGCTGCCCGCCGTGGTGCGTGGTGCTGCACGAGGACGACGACGAGGGCGCGACGCGCCGGCACGCGAGCGCCTCGCTGTCCGTGCCGGTGCGCGAGCTGCGGGCCGGAGGTGACGAGTCCCCTCCGCTGTTCGGCGAGCTCGACCCGGACGACGGGCACGGGGAGCGCACCGCGACGACGGACCTGGCGGTGTGCCTCCACCGGCGTGACGGGGCGCCCACGACGTGGCTCTACGCGGGCGACGGGACGGACCAGGTCCTCGAGCTGACGGTCGAGTCCTGGCACCGGCTGGTGCCGGCGCTGGACCGACTCCTCGACCTCGCGAGGGCCTGATGCCCGCCCGCGTGCGTGTCGGCACCGGGAGGCATGATGTGCCGGTGGACGCGACACGAGCCGAGACGACGACGCCCGACGACACCGGCCTGGACGAGCCGGCGGCCCGCCGCCTCTGGTCCGAGCTGGCCGACCGGGTCCGCGACCTGCAGTTCGCCTACTACGTGCGTGACGAGCCCCTGGCCAGCGACGCGGAGTACGACGCGACCCTGCGGCGCCTCGAGGCGCTCGAGGACGCCTACCAGGGTCTCGGCTTGCGCACGCCGGACTCCCCGACGCAGCGCGTCGGGGGAACCTTCTCGACGGACTTCCGGGCGGTCGACCACGTCGAGCGGATGCTGTCGCTCGACAACGCGTTCTCGGCGGAGGACGTCGCGGCGTGGGCCGAGCGCGTGCACCGCGACCTCGAGATCCCGGCGGACGCGGGGCTGCAGTACCTGACGGAGCTCAAGATCGACGGCCTCGCGATCGCGCTGCTCTACGAGCGGGCCGGCGACGGCCCGGCCCGGCTCGTGCGGGCGGCGACGCGCGGCGACGGGCGCACCGGTGAGGACGTCACGCTCAACGTCCGCACCATCGCCGCGATCCCGGAGACCCTCGCGGGCGACCCCGCCACGCACCCCGAGCAGATCGAGGTGCGCGGCGAGGTGTTCCTGCCCGTCGAGGCGTTCGAGCGGCTCAACGCGGCGCAGGTCGCGGCCGGCCGCTCCCCGTTCGCGAACCCCCGCAACGCCGCCGCGGGGTCGTTGCGTCAGAAGGACCCCCGGGTGACGGCGTCCCGGCCGCTGCAGGTGTACGCGCACGGCATCGGCGCCCTGCGGTGGGGGACGGGCAGGGGTGCGGGCCTCGAGCGGCAGTCGCAGGTGTACGACCTGCTGGCGGGGTGGGGCGTCCCGGTGTCGCCGCACAGCCGGGTGGTCGAGGGCCTGGCCGGCGTGCAGGAGATGATCGACCACTACGGCGAGCACCGGCACGAGGTCGAGCACGAGATCGACGGCATCGTCATCAAGGTCGACGAGCTCGCGCTCCAGCGCCGGCTCGGCGCGACCAGCCGCGCCCCGCGCTGGGCGATCGCCTACAAGTACCCGCCGGAGGAGGTCAACACCCGCCTGCTCGCGATCGAGGTGAACGTCGGCCGCACCGGCCGCGTCACGCCCTACGCGGTGATGGAGCCGGTCCGCGTGTCCGGCTCGACGGTCGCGATGGCGACGCTGCACAACAAGGACGTCGTCGCCGCGAAGGGCGTCCGGCCCGGGGACGTGGTCGTGCTGCGCAAGGCCGGCGACGTCATCCCCGAGATCGTCGGGCCGGTGACCGCGCTCGCGGACGACGGGTACCCGCGGACCGACTGGACGATGCCGACGCGGTGCCCCGAGTGCGGCTCGCTCCTGCGTCCGATGCGGGAGGGGGACGTCGACCTGCGCTGCCCGAACGCCCGCACCTGCCCGGCGCAGGTACGCGGCCGCGTCGAGCACATCGGCTCGCGCGGTGCCCTCGACATCGAGGCGCTCGGCGAGGTCACCGCGGCCGCCCTCACCCAGCCCGAGGTCCCCTCGCCGCCGCCGGTCGTGAACGAGGCGGACCTCTTCGACCTCGTGGCCTGGCCCGCGGATGCCACGGAGACCGAGCGCGAACGGGTGCGCGAGCGCAGCTTCGCCCTGCTGAAGCAGGTCGAGGTGGTCGTGCGCGACCCCGACTCCGGCGAGCCGCGGGTCGACGACGACGGCGTCGTGCGTCGTCGCACCCCGTTCCGGCGCCGGGTGACGCACAGCGCGC
Source organism: Cellulomonas olei (assembly GCF_039548315.1). NCBI lineage: Bacteria > Bacillati > Actinomycetota > Actinomycetes > Micrococcales > Cellulomonadaceae > Cellulomonas > Cellulomonas olei. The sequence continues at coordinate 78,838 of NZ_JBCLVN010000024.1, read as the reverse complement.
GGGCCCGGCGCGAGGCCGAGGCGCGCGGGGAGGTGCTGCCGGAGCACGAGGACGTGCCGTCCGAGCAGGCCAAGAAGCTGCTGGACGAGCTGGACGCCGCCAAGACCAAGCCGTTCTGGCGCGTGCTCGTCGGGCTGAGCATCCGCAACGTCGGTCCGACGGCTGCGCGCGCGATCGCGCAGCGGTTCGGGTCGATGGCCGCGCTCGAGGAGGCGCTCGCCGACGCCGAGCAGGCGCGCGAGACGCTGTCGGCGGTCGAGGGCGTCGGCCCGACCATCGCGGACTCGATCGTCGACTGGTTCGCCGAGGACTGGCACGCCGAGATCGTGCGGCGGTGGCGGGCGGCCGGTGTCGTCATGGCCGACCAGGCGGACGCGTCGGTCCCGCGCACCCTCGAGGGGCTCACGGTCGTCGTCACGGGCAGCCTCGAGGGGTTCAGCCGGGACCAGGCGAAGGAGGCCGTGCTCAGCCGCGGCGGCAAGGCGTCGGGCAGCGTCTCCAAGAAGACGGACTTCGTCGTCGTGGGGGACAACGCGGGGTCGAAGGAGGCGAAGGCGCGTGAGCTCGGTCTGCGCATCCTCGACGAGGCCGGGTTCGTCACGCTGCTGGCCGAGGGACCCGCGGGCCTGCCGGGCGCCGACGACGCCGACGGCTCTGGCGGCGCCGACGCGCCCCCGGGAGCGGAACCCCCGGGGACCCCGGCGGACGCGTCGGACGACGCGTGACCGGCGGGGTGCGGGTGCGCGTCGCCCGCCCGGAGGACCTGGACCAGGCCGGCGCCCTGACCGCGGAGGCGTACCACGCCGACGGCCTGCTCGACGACGACGGTGGCTACGCGACGGAGCTGCGTGACGCCGGCCGGCGCGCGCGGGAGGCGGTCCTGCTGGTCGCGACCGTCCCGGGTGCGGGCGGCGCCCAGGACGTCGTGGTCGGGACGGTCACGCTCGCGCCCGCCGGGACCTCGTACGCGGAGGTCGCCGAGCCGGGCGAGCTGGAGCTGCGGATGCTCGCGGTCGCGCCGGAGGCCAGACGCCGGGGCGTGGCGGAGCGGCTCACGACCGCCGCGCTGCGTGAGGCGGTCGCCCGGCGGGCCCGGGGCGTCGTGCTCTCGACGCTCGAGCCGATGGTGACGGCGCGACGGCTGTACGAACGGCTCGGCTTCGTGGCCGCCCCAGCGCGCGACTGGGGCCACGAGGGAGTCGCCCTGCACGTCCTGACGTGGACACCGCCCGCCGCGCCGGGGGTGATGGTCGAGTCCGCGACGTGGGTGCCGGCGACCGTGGAGACCGTCGAGGGCTGGCGGCTCGGGTTCTCCGGCGGCTTCACGCGGCGCGCCAACAGCGTCCTGCCGCTGGGCCGGCCTGCGGACCTCGGCGCCACGCTCGACGCGGTGGAGGCCCGCTACGACGCGGTCGGCCTGCCGACGGTCGTGCGCGTCTGCGCGGCGGCGCCCGCGGGCCTGGAGGAGACGCTGGGTTCGCGTGGCTACGCGCCGGTCGCCGCCACGGACGTGCTGGTGCGCGACGTCGAGCTCCCGCCCCCGGTGCCGCCCCACCCGGGCGTGCGGGTGGTGGTCTCCGAGCACGTCGACGGCCCGTGGCTGGACGGCTGGCTCGGGGTGAAGGCGGGTGGCGCGACCGCCGACGCGACCACCGCCCGGCAGGTGCTGGCCGCGACGCCGGCGCGCTACCTCGCGGCGGTGGGGGAGGACCGCAGGACGCTGGGGGTGCTGCGGGCGGCGTTCGCCGAGGACTGGGTGGGCCTGTCCTGCCTGGTGGTGGCGCCGGAGGCGAGACGTCGGGGCATCGGGCGGCTGCTCACCCGGGCGGCACTGGCCGCGGCGGCCGGCGCGGGAGCCCGGCGGGCGTTCCTGCAGGTGGAGGTGAGCAACGCCGGAGCGGCGGACCTCTACGCCGCCGAGGGGTTCCGACCCGCCGAGCGGTACGCCTACTGGCAGCGCTGACGCGCGGCGGGACGTGGGCGCGGGGCGGCGCGGGCGCGGGGCGGCGCGCGGCGGCTCCGGCCGGACGCCGGGCGGCCCTCGCGGCGCCGGACCATACTGGACCGGTGATCTCGATCGAGCGGGCGGAGCTGCTGCAGGCGGCGGGGCTGCGCTGGACGCCCCGCTCGGGCGACCGGTTCGCGCTGCGCCAGCCGGCGCTCGCGGGCGAGGTCTTCACCATCAGCGAGATGACCATCGAGCCGCACGCGTACCCCACGGGCACCGTCCTCGGCTTCAACGGCACGACCGAGTGGGCGCTGGACTCCGTGACCCAGGACGACGCCCTGTGGCTGCCCCGGGAGGACCAGCTCCGCGAGCTGCTGGGCGGGACGTTCCGCAGCCTGGCGCGTGCCCTCGACGGCTCCTACCTCGTGGTCGCCGAGCTCCCCGGGCAGCCGGAGCGGTCGTTCGCCGCGGCGGACGCTGCCGACGCCTACGCCGACGCCGTGCTGGCCCTGGTCTCGGCGGCGCGCGTCTGAGACCCGCGCCCGCCGCCCGGCCGCACCGGACCTGTGGACGACGCCGGCCGGGGGCCGTTCCGCGACTAGACTCGCGGCCATGTCCTCCCTCTCTCGTGACGAGGTCGCGCGCGTCGCGGGCCTGGCGCGGATCGACCTGACCCCCGAGGAGCTCGACCGCCTCGCGGGCGAGCTCGACGTGATCGTCGAGTCGGTCGCCCGGGTCAGCGAGGTCGCCACGCCCGACGTGCCGGCCACCAGCCACCCGCTGCCGATGACCAACGTGTTCCGCCCCGACGTGCCCGTGCAGCCGCTGACGCAGGAGCAGGCCCTGTCGGGGGCGCCCGCGTCGGAGGACGGCAAGTTCCTCGTCCCGCAGATCCTCGGGGAGGAGTGAGATGACCGACCTGACCCGTCTCTCCGCCGCGGAGATCGCCGACAGGCTCGCTGCGCGCGAGGTCACCAGCGTCGAGGTCACGCAGGCGCACCTGGACCGGATCGCCGCCGTCGATCCCGCCGTGCACGCGTTCCTGCACGTCTCGGCCGAGGAGGCGCTGGCCACGGCCGCCGACGTCGACGCGCGCCGCGCCGCGGGCGAGGACCTGCACCCGCTCGCGGGCGTGCCGATCGCCGTCAAGGACGTCGTCGTCACCCAGGGCCTGCCGACCACCGCCGGCTCGAAGATCCTCGAGGGCTGGGTGCCGCCGTACGACGCGACCCTGGTCGAGCGGATCAAGGCCGCCGGCCTGCCGATCCTCGGCAAGACCAACATGGACGAGTTCGCCATGGGGTCGTCGACCGAGCACTCGGCCTACGGCAACACGCACAACCCCTGGGACCTGGAGCGCATCCCCGGCGGCTCCGGCGGCGGGTCCGCCGCGGCGGTCGCGGCCTACGAGGCCCCGCTGGCCATCGGAACCGACACCGGTGGCTCGATCCGCCAGCCGGGCGCCGTCACCGGCACCGTCGGCGTGAAGCCGACGTACGGCTCGGTCTCCCGCTACGGCCTCATCGCGCTGGCCTCGTCCCTGGACCAGGCCGGCCCGGTCACGCGCACCGTGCTCGACTCGGCCCTGCTGCACGAGCTGATCGGCGGCCACGACCCTCGCGACTCGACGTCCATCCCGGAGCCGCTGCCCGGCCTGGTCGCCGCGGCCCGCGAGGGCGCCTCCGGTGACCTCACCGGCGTGCGCGTCGGCGTGATCCGGGAGCTGCAGGGCGAGGGCTACCAGCCGGGCGTGCTCGCGCGGTTCGAGGAGTCCCTGGAGCTGCTCCGCGGCGCGGGCGCCGAGATCGTCGAGGTCTCCTGCCCGCACTTCGAGTACGCCCTCGGCGCCTACTACCTGATCCTGCCGTCCGAGGCGTCCAGCAACCTGGCCAAGTTCGACGGCATGCGGTTCGGCCTGCGGGTCGAGCCGTCGGAGGGCCCCGTGACCGCCGAGCGCGTCATGGCCGCGACCCGCGGCGCGGGCTTCGGCGACGAGGTCAAGCGCCGCATCATCCTCGGCACCTACGCGCTGTCGGCGGGCTACTACGACGCCTACTACGGCTCGGCGCAGAAGGTCCGCACGCTCATCCAGCGCGACTTCGCCGCCGCGTTCGAGCAGGCCGACGTGCTGGTCTCCCCGACGGCGCCCACCACGGCGTTCAAGCTCGGCGAGAAGCTCGACGACCCGCTGGCGATGTACCTCAACGACGTGGCCACCATCCCGGCGAACCTCGCCGGCGTGCCGGGCATGTCGCTGCCGAACGGCCTGTCGGACGACGGCCTGCCCGTCGGCTTCCAGGTGCTGGCCCCGGCCAAGGCCGACGACCGGCTGTACCGCGTGGGCGCCGCGCTCGAGGCGCTGCTGGAGAAGAGCTGGGGCGGCCCGCTGCTCGCCGAGGCTCCTGAGCTGGAGGTGGGCGAGTGAGCACCCGGACCGTCGACCTGGTCGACTACGACGAGGCAGTGTCCCGGTTCGACCCGGTGATCGGCATCGAGGTGCACGTCGAGCTCGGCACCGCCACCAAGATGTTCGACGGCGCCCCGCAGACGTTCGGCGCGGAGCCCAACACCGCCGTCACGCCGGTGTCCCTCGGCCTGCCGGGGGCACTGCCGGCCGTCAACGGCACCGCGGTGGAGTACGCCATCCGCATCGGCCTGGCGCTGAACTGCGAGATCGCGGAGTCGTGCCGGTTCGCACGGAAGAACTACTTCTACCCGGACGTCCCCAAGAACTTCCAGACGTCGCAGTACGACGAGCCGATCGCCCACGACGGGTACCTCGACGTCGAGCTGGAGGACGGCACCGTGTTCCGCGTGGAGATCGAGCGCGCGCACATGGAGGAGGACGCGGGCAAGAACACCCACGTCGGCGGGTCCACGGGCCGGATCCACGGTGCGGAGTACTCGCTCGTCGACTACAACCGCGCGGGCATCCCGCTCGTGGAGATCGTCACCCGGCCGATCACCGGCGCGGGCGAGCGCGCTCCGGAGGTGGCCCGGGCGTACGTCCAGACGCTCCGCGACATCTTCCGCGCCCTCGAGGTGTCGGAGGCCCGCATGGAGCGCGGCAACGTGCGGGCGGACGTCAACGTGTCGCTGCGCCCGACGCCGACCTCGCCGCTGGGCACCCGCACCGAGACCAAGAACGTCAACTCGTTCCGGTCCGTCGAGCGCGCCGTCCGGTACGAGATCAGCCGGCAGGCCGCGATCCTCGACGCCGCGGGGACGGTCACGCAGGAGACCCGGCACTGGCACGAGGACACCGGCGTCACGACGGCGGGCCGCGTGAAGTCGGACGCCGAGGACTACCGGTACTTCCCGGAGCCCGATCTGGTGCCCGTCGCCCCGTCCCGCGCGTGGGTCGAGGAGATCCGCGCCGCGCTGCCCGAGCTCCCCGCCGCGCGGCGGCGCCGGCTGCAGGGCGAGTGGGGCTACGCCGACGCCGAGATGCGTGACGTGGTCAACGCCGGGGCCGTCGAGCTGATCGAGGCGACCGTGGCCGCGGGAGCGAGCCCCGCGGCGGCCCGCAAGTGGTGGATGGGCGAGCTCGCGCGCACCGCCAAGACCCAGGACGTCGAGCTCGGCGAGCTCCCGATCACCCCGACGCAGATCGGCCAGCTCCAGCAGCTCGTCGACGCGGGTCGGATCAACGACAAGCTCGCGCGGCAGGTGCTCGAGGGCGTGCTCGCGGGGGAGGGCGACCCGGAGGCGGTCGTCGTCGCGCGCGGGCTCGAGGTCGTGTCGGACGACGGACCCCTGCTCGAGGCGATCGACGCCGCGCTCGCGGCCCAGCCCGACATCGCCGAGAAGATCCGCTCCGGGAACCTCGGGCCGGTCGGCGCGATCATCGGGTCGGTCATGAAGGCCACCCGCGGTCAGGCCGACGCCGGGCGCGTGCGCGAGCTCGTGCTCGAGCGGGTCGCCCAGGGCTGACCTCAGCGCGGCGGCGGCGCCCCCCGGGTGCGCCGCCGCCGTGCGGGGCCCGAGCCCGAGTGGTCCGAACGCGTGCCGGAACCGAGCCCGCGCGGTCCGAACGCGTGCCGGGCCCGAGCCCGCGCGGTCCGAACGCGCGGTGAGCCCGAGCCCGCGGCCCGAACGCGTGCGGGCCCACGCTCTGCGCGCGCCCGAAACATGCCCGTGACCGTGCCTGCCTAGGCTCGGGCGCGACGACAGGAGGCCTGATGGACAAGCCGACGCTCGAGGGCGAGATGATCCGCCTGCGGCCGATCCGGGCAGAGGACGCGCCGGCGATGTGGGACATGGTCAGCGACCCGGAGGGGATGCGGACCACGGGGACGACGACCGTCTTCACGCGCGAGCAGGTCGAGCGCTGGTGCGCGACCGTCGCCGGCCAGCCGGGCCGGATCGACCTGGCGATCACGGCGAACGGGTCCGACGAGTACCTCGGCGAGATCGTCCTCAACGAGATCGACGAGGTGGTCGGCTCGGCCAACCTGCGACTCGTCATGCGGCCGGCGTACCGGGGGCGGGGCTACGGCACGGAGGCGATCGAGCTGGTGCTCGGGCTGGCGTTCGACGGCATCGGGCTGCACCGCGTCGGCCTGGACGTGCTGAGCATCAACGCCCGCGCGTTCTCGCTGTACGAGAACATCGGGTTCCGCGTCGAGGGGCGGCTGCGTGACGCCTACCGCGACGGGGACGGCTGGTGCGACGCGATCATGATGGCGATGCTCGAGGACGAGTACCGCGCGCTGCGCACCGCCTGACACCCGCCCGCCGGAGGACGCACGCCGCCGTCCCCGCCGCCCGGGACAGCACGAGGCGCCGGCCCCCCGGAGGGAGGGGACCGGCGCCTCGAGTCGGTGCGGCTCAGACGAGCCAGCGGTTCTTCTGCACCAGCGGCAGGCTCTTCCACCAGCGGCCGAGGCCCCAGGTGTCGCCGCCCGCGGCGAACGCCACGAGGATCAGGGCCAGCGCGTAGACGATGTGGTAGTCGACCAGCGGGTTGGTCGAGCCCGACTGCAGCGGCCACTCGGCGGCCCACATCATGAGCATGATGGCGGTGCCGGCGACGGCGGCCACGCGGGTGCCGATGCCGAGCATCACGGCCGCGCCGACGCCGAGCATGCCGAGCATGAACAGCACGTCGGTGACCGGGCTGGCGATGCCCTGGAAGAAGCCCTGGAACGGGCCGATGACAGCGGGGCTGTTGAGGAAGCCCTGGCTGGGCGCGCCGCCGTTGACCCAGGCGTTCTCGGAGGGGGTCGAGTAGCCCAGGCCGAAGGTCTTGTCGAGGAAGGCCCAGAGGAAGATGAAGCCGGTCGCCAGGCGCAGGGCCGCGAGCGTCCGGCGCGCGCCGACCGACGTGATGACGTCGTCGTGCGTGCGGGTCTCGGCGGTGCCGCTGGTCCGGGTGGGGGTGATCGTGGCCATCGTCTGCTCACGTCCGTTCAGGTAGGTCGTCGTCCTTGTGATGACATTCCCAATCTCCACCCGCGTGGGGCCCGACGCCTTGGCCGAAAGTCCCAGGTCCCCGCCCAGGGCGGTCGGGATGGCCCGAAATGGCCCCTTCGTGAGGGTGGACCGGGACTTTGGGCCCACCGTGAGGAGGGTGGACGTCGGCCGTGGCCGCAGCGACCGGTGCCCGGACGCGACGAGACCGGGACCTGGGTCCCAGGGCGACGCGCCGAGGCGCCCGCCCCGCAGCAGCGGGACGGGCGCCTCGGGTCGGTGCGGCGACGGGGCCGGCGGTTCCGGCGCCCGCCCGCCGTGGATCAGCGCAGCCAGCGCTGCGCGCGGACCACCGGCAGCTCGCGCCACCAGCGCCCCAGCCCCCACGTGTCGCCGGCCAGGCAGGTCGCCAGCACGACGAGGGTCAGCGCGTAGATGATGTGGTAGTCGACCAGCGGGTTGGTGGAGCCCTCGACGAGCGGCCACTCGGCCATCCACATCATCACCATGATGATCGAGCCGGACCACGCGGCGACGCGCAGCCCGATGCCGAGCATCACCGCGGCGCCGACGCCGAGCATGCCGAGCATGAACAGCACGTCCGTCAGCGGGCTGGCGATGCCCTGGAAGAAGCCCTGGAACGGTCCGACGACGGCGGGGCTGGTGAGGAAGCCCTGGCTCGGCGTCCCGCCGTTGACCCAGGCCCGCTCGGACGGCGTGGCGTAGCCGAGCCCGAACGTCTTGTCGAGGAACGCCCACAGGAAGATGAAGCCGGTGGCGAGGCGGGTCAGGGCCAGCACGCGGCGCGCGCCGAGGGAGGTGACCACCTCCTCCTGGGCCGGCAGGGCGGTGGTGGTGGTGGAGCTGCTGCGAGGTGTCACGGTCGCGGTCATGAGAGCCTCCGGTCGGGTTCACGTCTTTGTGACGACGTTCCCAATCTGGCGCCGGCCGTCCGGGGCGCGCACGGGTCGAAGGTCCCGGGCCCTCCGGGGACGGCCCGCGCGACCGGTTCCGGGGGGCCGGCGAGGCTCCTCGACGGGACCGAGGTCCCGGTCAGGGAGGCTCAGCGCGTCGTCCCGTGCAGCCCGTCGACCGGTTCGGCGCGTCGCCCGGCTCGGCCCGTCGCCCGGTTCGGTGCGTCGCTCGGCTCGGCGCGCCGGCTCAGCGCATCGACTGGTACGCGCCGAGGCTGACCGCACGCTCCTGCGCGTGGTCGACGACGCGCTCCGGGTAGCCGGGGGCGGCGGAGCGCGGCAGCTTCCAGGGCTCGTGCACCGCGCGCCCGGGGACGTCGCGCAGCTCGGGCACCCAGCGGCGCACGTAGCGACCGTCGGGGTCGAACCTCGTGCCCTGCGTGACGGGGTTGAAGATCCGGAAGTACGGTGCCGCGTCACGTCCGGTCCCCGCGACCCACTGCCAGTTGAGCTGGTTCTGCGGCACGTCGCCGTCCACCAGCCAGGCCATGAAGTGGTCCGCGCCGCGCTGCCACCGCACGTGCAGGTCCTTGACCAGGAACGACGCGACGACCATCCGCACGCGGTTGTGCATCCAGCCCTCGTGGCGGAGCTGCCGCATCCCGGCGTCGACGAAGGGGTAGCCGGTGCGTCCTGCGGCCCAGGCGTCGAACGCCTCCTGCTCGCGGGTGCCCGTCGCCCACGCGTCCTCGGGCAGGACGGGCGTCAGCGACTCCCGCGCGGCCCGCGGGTGGTGCAGCAGCACGTCGGCGTGGAACTCGCGCCAGGCGATCTGGCTGCGGAACGTCTCGGCGCCGTCTCCGCGCCGGCGTGCCAGGTCGGCCAGGACGGTGCGCGGGTGGATCTCGCCCCACTTGAGCGGGACCGACAGGCGCGACGTGCTGTCGAGGTCCGGCCGGTCGCGCTCGTCGGCGTAGCGCGCGACCCCGCCGTCCAGCACCTCGGCCCAGCGCTCGAGCGCGGCGATCTCGCCGGCGTGCGGCAGCTCCAGGCCGTCCGGCACCGGGGCGTCGGGGACGGCCTCGCCCCGCCCGGCGTCCGCGAACGCCACCCGGCGGGCTGTCGCCGCCGCGTCCGGGGCCGGGGAGTGCCAGCCGTGCTCGCGCCACGCCCGCCGGAACGGGGTGAACACCTGGTACGGGTCGCCCGCGGCGTTGCGGACCCGCCCGGGCGTGACGGCATAGCTCGATCCCGTCCGGACCAGGGGGACGTCGTCGTCGGCGAGCAGGCGCTCGAGCGCGTCGTCGCGGCGCCGCCCGTACGGCTCGACGGAGGCCGCGACGTGGACCCCGGAGGCCCCCACCTCGCGGGCCACGCCCGGCACGACGTCGCGGGGGTCGCCGTGCCGCACGAGAAGCCGCCCGCCGGTCTGCTCGTCGAGCGCCGCGAGGCTCCGGGCCAGGTACGCGCGGCGCGGAGCCCCCGCGGCCGCCCAGAGGCGCGGGTCCAGCACGTACAGCGCCACGACGTCGCCCTCGTCGGCCGCCGCGTGCAGCGCCGGGTTGTCGCCGAGGCGCAGGTCGCGACGGAACCAGTGGATGGCGGTCATCGGCCGACCGTAGCCACACCGACCGGAGCCCGCGAGCCTGGCGGACGTCCCGCCCGGCGCGTGCCGCGCGGGGCGGAGCGGGCAGGGCGGGGGAGCCGGCGGCACGGGCGGCCCGGCCGCACGTCCCCGGGCAGACGTCGAGGCACCACCGGCCCGGGCGATGAGCCGATGGTGCCTCGACTGGGGGTACCTGGGACGGGTCGTCGTCACCAGGTGACCAGGCTGGACCGCGGGCTGGTGGCCCGGTGGCCGCCCCGGGGGAGAGACGGCCGGTGGTCCGACACCGAGTTCAGGGTCCCGCGCGCGCCGACCGCGCGGATGGGCCGATGGTCCCGATCTCGCGGCGCCCGCGGGTGCTTCCCCCCGGCGGGTCAGCCCCCGGCGACGGCGTCGGCGTGCGCGTCGACGGCCGCCCGCAGGTACGCGGCGAGCCCCGGCGCGACGGCGTCGTACGTCGCCCGGAACCGCGGGTCGTCCGTGTACGTCGCGGCCAGCCCCCGGTAGGCCTCCGGCGTGGGGGTCCAGAACAGCGACACCCACGCGTGGTGGCGGGCGACGAGGTCGCGGACGGCGGGGTCGCCCGCGGGCGTGCCGGCGCGCAGGGCGTCGGCGAGCGCCTCGCTGAGCGCACGGCCCTCGGCCTGGTGGGCGGTCCGCTCCTCGTCGGACATCGACTCCCAGGCCCGGTTGCTGCGGTCCACGGCGGCGTCCCCCCAGCGCTCGCGCGCCTCCGGCTCGTAACGGCGGTGGTCGAAGCCCTCGTACAGGTGCTCGACGGACATGACGGTGCCCCCTTCCAGGGACTCGACGGTGGAGGCGACGGTGCGGGCGAGCCGGTCGAACCGGTCCCGCTCGGCCAGCAGCCAGGTGTGGTGCTCGCGGAGCCGTGCGGCCTGCGCGGCGGGGTCGTCCCGTGCGTCGAGGACCCGGGCGATGCCCGCGAGACCGACGCCGAGCTCCCGCAGCACCAGCACCTGCTGCAGCCGCAGCAGCTCGGGGCGCCCGTACACGCGCTGGCCACCCGGCGCGGTGCCGACGGGACGGACCAGGCCGATCGCGTCGTAGTGGCGCAGGGTGCGCGACGTGACGCCCGACAGGCGCACGAGCTCCGCCGTGGTCCACCGCTCGGTGCCCGGGCCGGTGCTCGTCATGGTCGCTCCTCCGCCTCCGACGGCGGGAGGTCCGCCGTCGTCGACCGACCGTAGGCGTTGACGTCGCGTCAACCGCAAGCCCCGGGCCGTCGGGGATGTCGGACCCCGGTGGCAGGCTCGGCGCATGGAGACCTCCTCGCCCGGCTCCGCGCAGCCGACAGGCCCGTCCGCGGGTGCCGCCCGCCCCGTCGTCGGCCCCGCCGCGGCCACGGCCCGCGTCGATGCCCGCCACTGGCGGGTGCTGCTGCTGTGGCTGCAGGCCGCGTTCCGCACCGGCGACCTCGCCACCGGTGCGGCGCTCGTCGCGCGGGTCGCCGCGGAGGCGGAGCGGCTGGGTGCGCGGCCGGACGTCACCCTGCGCCCCGACCAGGTCCACGTGCGCACGACCACCGGGTCCGCCCACGGGCTCACCGAGACCGACCTCGCGCTCGCGGACGCCGTGTCCCGCGCGGCGGACGAGCTGGGCGTCGCGGGGGACCCCGGGCTCCTCACGTCGCAGGAGGTGGCGGTCGACGCGCTGGACATCCCGGCGGTCGCGCCGTTCTGGCGAGCGGTGCTCGGCTACCGCACCGAGCCGGGCACGGACCCCGACGACCACGTGCTCGCCGACCCCGCCGGTCTCGGCCCGGGCTACTGGTTCCAGCAGATGGACGCCCCGCGGCCCCAGCGCAACCGCATCCACGTGGACGTGACCGTCCCGCACGACCAGGCCGAGGCCCGCGTAGCCGCCGCGCTCGCGGCCGGGGGCAGGCTGGTGTCGGACAGCCGCGCACCCGCGTTCTGGGTGCTCGCCGACCCGGAGGGGAACGAGGCGTGCGTCTGCACGTGGCAGGAGCGCGGGCTGGGCTGAACGCCGCCCGGGCGCGGCGACGGTCCAGCCGCAGCCCGGGCGCGGTGACCGTCCAGCAGCTGGTCGATCACAGGGCGGACGTGCCGCACGCTCCCGGCCAGCACGGACGTACCGTGTCCGGGCGTCACCGCGGCGGCGACGCCCTGCACGTCCGAAGGAGCTGTCCCGTGAGCCGTCCCCTGCGCTCCCGTACCTCGACCCACGGCCGCAACATGGCCGGCGCCCGCGCGCTGTGGCGGGCCACCGGCATGGGCTCGGAGGACTTCGGCAAGCCGATCATCGCCATCGCGAACTCGTACACGCAGTTCGTCCCCGGCCACGTGCACCTCAAGGACATGGGCGACCTCGTCGCCTCGGCGATCCAGGAGGCCGGCGGCGTCGCGAAGGAGTTCAACACCATCGCGGTCGACGACGGCATCGCGATGGGCCACGCCGGGATGCTCTACTCGCTGCCCAGCCGCGACCTCATCGCCGACTCGGTCGAGTACATGGTGCAGGCGCACTGCGCGGACGCCCTGGTGTGCATCTCGAACTGCGACAAGATCACCCCCGGCATGCTGAACGCCGCGCTGCGGCTCAACATCCCGGTGATCTTCGTGTCCGGCGGCCCGATGGAGGCCGGCAAGGCGGTCGTCGCGGACGGCGTCGCGAAGACCCACCTCAACCTCATCAACGCGATCAACTACTCCGCGGACGACGCCGTCTCCGACCAGGCGCTGGCCACGGTCGAGGAGAACGCCTGCCCGACGTGCGGCTCCTGCTCCGGCATGTTCACGGCGAACTCGATGAACTGCCTGACCGAGGCGCTGGGCCTGTCGCTGCCGGGCAACGGCTCCACGCTGGCGACGCACAGCGCCCGCCGCGAGCTGTTCCTCGAGGCCGGCCGGACGATCGTGGACCTGGCGCGCCGCTACTACGAGGACGAGGACGACACGGCGGCGCCGCGCGGCATCGCGACCCGGGCGGCGTTCAGCAACGCCATGACCCTGGACGTCGCCATGGGCGGCTCCACCAACACGGTGCTGCACATCCTGGCGGCGGCGCAGGAGGCGGGCGTCGACTTCACGCTCGCCGACATCGACGCGCTGAGCCGCCGCGTGCCCTGCCTGTCGAAGGTCGCCCCGAACCACCCCGACTTCCACATGGAGGACGTGCACCGCGCGGGCGGCATCCCCGCGCTGCTGGGCGAGCTCGACCGGGCGGGCCTGCTCGACCACGACGTCACGAGCGTGCACACCCCCACGCTGCGGGAGTGGCTGGACGACTGGGACATCCGCGGCGGGAAGGCCACCGAGCGCGCCGAGGCGCTGTTCCACGCGGCGCCGGGCGGCGTGCGCACCACGCAGGCGTTCTCGACCTCGAACGTCTGGGAGTCCCTCGACACGGACGCCGAGAACGGCTGCATCCGGGACGTCGCACACGCCTACACGGTCGAGGGCGGCCTGGCGGTGCTGCGCGGCAACCTCGCCGAGGACGGCGCGATCATCAAGACGGCCGGCATCGACCCGGACGTCTTCCACTTCGTCGGGCGGGCGCTGGTCTGCGAGTCGCAGGACGAGGCGGTCGACAAGATCCTGCGCAAGGAGGTCGAGCCGGGGCACGTCGTCGTCGTGCGCTACGAGGGCCCCGCCGGCGGCCCGGGCATGCAGGAGATGCTCTACCCGACGTCCTTCATCAAGGGCCGCGGTCTCGGCAAGGTCTGCGCGCTCATCACCGACGGCCGGTTCTCCGGCGGGTCGAGCGGCATCTCGGTCGGCCACGTCAGCCCGGAGGCCGCGGCCGGCGGGACGATCGGCCTGATCGAGGACGGCGACGAGATCGAGATCGACGTCGAGACCCGGCTGATCCGCGTCAACGTCCCCGACGAGGTGCTCGCGGAGCGCCGCGCCAAGATGGAGGCGCGCGAGAACCCGTGGCAGCCGGTGGCCCGCGACCGGTACGTGTCCCCGGCGCTGCAGGCGTACGCGGCGATGGCGACCAGCGCGGACCGCGGTGCCGTCCGCGACGTGAGCCGCATCCGCCGCGGTTGAGCTCCCGGCCGGGCCGGGAGCCACGACGCCCGGTCCGGCCGCCCGCCACGCGCGCCACGCCCGACCTGTCCGGGGCGCGCCGCGCCGCGCGCGCCTACAGTCGGCTCATGACGACCACGGGCGGGACCACCCCGGACATCGACATCAAGCCGCGCTCCCGGCAGGTGACCGACGGCATCGAGGCCACGGCGTCGCGCGGCATGCTCCGCGCCGTCGGCATGGGCGACGACGACTGGGTCAAGCCGCAGATCGGCGTCGCGAGCTCCTGGAACGAGATCACCCCCTGCAACCTGTCGCTCCAGCGGCTCGCGCAGGCGGTGAAGAACGGCGTGCACGCCGGCGGCGGCTACCCGCTGGAGTTCGGCACCATCTCGGTGTCGGACGGCATCTCCATGGGCCACGAGGGCATGCACTTCTCGCTGGTGAGCCGCGACATCATCGCGGACAGCGTCGAGACCGTGATGCAGGCCGAGCGCCTGGACGGCTCCGTGCTGCTGGCGGGCTGCGACAAGTCGCTGCCCGGCATGCTGATGGCGGCCGCGCGGCTCGACCTGGCGAGCGTGTTCGTGTACGCCGGGTCGATCATGCCCGGCTGGGTGAAGCTCGAGGACGGCACCGAGAAGGACGTCACGCTGATCGACGCGTTCGAGGCGGTCGGCGCGTGCGCCCGCGGCCTGATGTCGCAGGGTGACCTCGACCGGATCGAGCGCGCGATCTGCCCGGGCGAGGGCGCCTGCGGCGGCATGTACACCGCGAACACGATGGCGTCGGTCGCCGAGGCGATGGGCATGTCGCTGCCCGGCTCCGCGGCCCCGCCGAGCGCCGACCGCCGCCGGGACAACGTCGCGCTGCGGTCCGGCGAGGCCGTGGTCGAGCTGCTCCGCAAGGGCATCACCGCCCGGCAGATCATGACCAAGGAGGCGTTCGAGAACGCGATCGCGGTGGTCATGGCGTTCGGTGGCTCCACCAACGCGGTGCTGCACCTGCTGGCGATCGCGCACGAGGCCGAGGTCGAGCTGACGCTGGACGACTTCAAGCGGGTCGCCGCGCGGGTGCCGCACCTGGGCGACCTGAAGCCGTTCGGCAGGTACGTCATGGCGGACGTCGACCGGATCGGCGGCGTGCCCGTCGTCATGAAGGCCCTGCTCGACGCGGGCCTGATCCACGGCGACTGCCTCACGGTCACCGGCAGGACCGTCGCGGAGAACCTCGCCGACGTCGCACCGCCGGACCCGGACGGCAAGATCCTGCGTGCGCTCGACAACCCGATCCACCACACCGGCGGCATCACGATCCTCGACGGCTCGCTGGCCCCCGAGGGCGCCGTCGTGAAGTCCGCCGGGTTCGACACCGACGTCTTCGAGGGCACCGCCCGGGTGTTCGAGCGGGAGCGCGCCGCGCTGGACGCCCTGGAGGACGGCACCATCCAGGCCGGCGACGTGGTGGTCATCCGGTACGAGGGCCCGAAGGGCGGTCCGGGCATGCGCGAGATGCTGGCGATCACCGGGGCCATCAAGGGCGCCGGCCTCGGCAAGGACGTGCTGCTGCTGACCGACGGCCGGTTCTCCGGCGGCACGACGGGTCTGTGCGTCGGCCACGTCGCGCCCGAGGCGGTCGATGCCGGTCCGATCGCGTTCGTCCGCGACGGCGACCGGATCCGGCTGGACGTCGCGAACGCCACGCTCGACCTGCTGGTGCCGGAGGAGGAGCTCGCCGCCCGCCGCGTCGGTTGGGCGCCGCTGCCGCCCCGCTACACCCGCGGCGTGCTGGCGAAGTACGCCAAGCTCGTCCAGTCCGCGTCGACGGGGGCCGTGCTGATCTGACGCGGGCGGACCCCGACCCGGGGCCCGCGCGCCGTCGGCCCGCGCGCCGTCAGCCGCCGGTGAGCACCTGCGCGCCGAGGTACTTCTGCGACATGGAGATCTTCGTGGCGAGCGTCCGCCACGAGCCGTCGATCACGGCGGCGCCCGAGGTGAGCCCGTTCGCCTCCGTCCCGGTGAACCACGGGCCGCCGCTGTCCCCGGGCAGCGCGGTGTCGGTCTGCGTGGCGAACAGCCCGCAGTACAGGAGGCCGAGCGGCTGGTAGCAGACGTTCGTCAGGTACACGGTGTCGCAGGTGTAGCCGGACGTCATGCCCCACTTGCACACGCTCTGACCGACCACCGGGTCGCTCGCGCCCGTGGCCACGCGGAAGTCGGAGACGGCGGTCGCGCGGAACTGCGCGGTGGGCCGGGCGGTCCCGATCAGGCGGTGGAGCTGCAGGTCGATGGCGTTGCCCGCGGGCGTGGTGCGCGCGACGCCCGCGAACTGCAGGAGGCTCGAGGTGGAGCCGAAGTGCAGCTTGTTCGCGCAGTGCCGGGCGGTGATGAGGCCCCGCTCGGCCCCGCGCCGCACGGTGAAGCCCGCGGTGCACTCGGGCCGGTGGTCGGAGGCGAGGCGCAGCACGGCGCCGCCGAAGATGTCCCGGGCGAGGGTGTCGGAGTCGGCGGCGGGGTCGAACTGCACCTCGACGGGGACGGGGAGGACGCCACCCGCCGCCTCGTCCGCCACCGCGTCGGCCGCGACCGCCTCGAGCCCCGCGGTCAGCGAGGGGTCCTCCGTGCGGCCGTCGCCGTACTGCACGGTGACGCCCTCGCCGCCGGGCTCGGCGAACGCGACGACGGCCGCGTCGGGCTGCGCGGCGGTCACCGCCTGCAGGGCGGTCGCCGTGACGTCCTCCAGCTCGGCCTGCGTCGCCGGGGCGCCCCACCGCACCTCGACGGTCAGGGGCAGCCCGGCGACCTGCTCCAGCACGTCGGGGGAGGGCTGGTCGGTGAACAGGATCCACGCGTCGGCCTGCGCCGTCGGCTCGAGCGCGGCCCCGGCGTACACGTCGGCGTGCTCCGCGGCGAGGGACGCCACGAGCTCCGCGAACCGCCCCTGGGCGCGCAGCGCGGCGACCTGCTGCTCCGTCGCCCCGGCACCCCCGCCGGCGAGGTAGGCGGACAGGTCCTGCTCCTCGGCCGCCGTGAGGGTCGCCGTGCCGCGCCCGTGCACCACGGTGGACGCCGGGTCGCCGGTCGGACGGACCTCGTGCGGTGCTGTCGCGGACGCGGGGCCGGCGAGCCCCGCCCCGAGCACCGCCAGCACCGTCGCCGCGGTGACCGCGGCCCTCGCTCGACGCACGTCGACCCCCTCGCTCGTCCTGTCCCTCCCGACCCTAGAGCGTGCCGCTGCGCGCCGTCCGCCGGTTCGGCCACGCGGCGGCCGGTGCCGCCGCTAGGGTCGGCCGCGGGCACCGGCCACGCGGCGTCCGCGGCACCGACGGAGGACGATGACCGACCTGGCCCCGCCCGGCACGACCGCGGTCAGCACCCGCGGCCTGCGCAAGACGTACCGTCACCGCGGCCGCCGGGTCGTCGCCGTCGGCGGCCTGGACCTCGACGTGCCGCTCGGCGGCGTGCACGGGTTCCTCGGCCCGAACGGCGCCGGCAAGACCACGACCATCCGGATGCTGCTCGGCCTGGTGCGCCCCGACGCGGGCAGCGTGCACGTGCTGGACCGGCCCGTCCCGGCGGCGCTGCCCGACGTCGTCCGGCGCGTGGGCGCCATCGTGGAGTCGCCGCGGTTCTTCCCGGCGTTCTCGGGTCGCCGCAACCTGGAGCTGCTCGCCGCGGCGATCGGCACCCCGCCGGCGCGGGTCGACCGGGTGCTCGCGGACGTGGGGCTGGCCGACCGCGCCGGCAGCCCGTTCCGCACCTACTCCCTGGGCATGAAGCAGCGCCTCGCGATCGCGGCGACGCTGCTGAAGGATCCGGAGCTGGTGATCTTCGACGAGCCGACCAACGGGCTGGACCCGGCGGGCATCCGGGAGGTGCGCCAGACGATGCGCTCGCTCGCGGACGCCGGCCGCACCGTGCTGGTGTCGAGCCACATCCTGGCCGAGGTGCAGCAGGTGGCGGACACCGTCTCGATCGTCACGCAGGGCCGGCTGGTCGCGAGCGGGCGGGTCGAGGACCTGGTCGCCGGTGCCGGCACGCAGGAGGCGCGGGTCGGTGTGGAGGAGCCGGAGCGGGCGGCCGCGGTGCTGTCCGCCCGGGGCTGGTCGGTGCGTCCGGACGGCGCCGGCGCGCTCGTCGTGGGCGGCGCCGCACCGGCCGAGATCACGCGGGCGCTCGCCGAGCAGGGGCTGTTCCTGCACGAGCTCGTCCCGGCGCGGGCCGACCTCGAGCAGGTGTTCCTCGCCCTGACGGGCACGGCCGCCGCGCCGGGAGCCCCCGGGCAGGGCGCCGGCCCCGCGCCGTACCAGGGCCGACCGGCCCCGCACGGACGGCGGGCCCGCTCGTGACCGGGCTCGTGCGCGTCGAGGCGCGGCGGTTCCGGTACCGCGCGGCGATCCGCTGGCTCGCGGTGCTGTCCGTGGTGGCGGCGCTCGCGGTCGTCGCGGGCGTGCTGGTCTCGGTCCGGCCGCCGTCGGCGGAGGCGGTGGCGAGCGCCGAGCAGCAGCTCGCCCTCGCGCAGGAGGACTGGGAGGCCCACGGCGAGCAGTACCTCGAGGACTGCCGCAGCGGCGAGGAGCAGGAGCGCGCCACGAACCCGGACGTCGACTGGGGGTGCGACAGCCTGGAGCCGCGGCTCGAGCAGTACCTGCCGGGGCAGCCGACCTTCGCGGACGGCGCCCGCGGCTGGCTCACGGGGGCCTCGGTGCTCGTGCTCCTGCTCGCCTTCGCCTCGGGCGTGACGTTCGTGACCGCGGAGATCGCGGCCGGCTCGCTGGGCACCTGGTTGACGTTCGTGCCGCAGCGCGGCCGCGTCTACGCGAGCAAGGTGGTCGTCGCGGCCGTGGGCGCGCTCGTGCCGGCCGCGGCGGCGCTCGCGGTCACCGTGGCCGGGTCGTGGGCGGCCGCGGCGCTGTACGACACGCTCGGCGGCACGACGGCCGAGGTGTGGCGCGCGCTCGGCGACCAGGCGGCGCGGACGCTCGCGGCGGCGGCGGTGCTCGGCGCGGTCGGTGCCGCGCTCGGCTTCCTCGTGCGCAGCGCGGCCGGCGCCCTGGGGGTGGGCATCGGCTGGCTGCTGCTCGTCGACAGCGTGCTGGCCGGCATCGTCCCGGCGCTCACCCCGTGGACGCTGCGCGCCTCCCTCCAGGCGTGGCTGGCCGGAGGCACGTCGTACTGGGTCGAGGAGCCGTGCCCGCCGCTCGACGGCGCCCCGCAGGCGGGGTCGTGCACCGTCGAGCGGACGCTCTCGATGCTGCACGGCGGGGTGCTGCTCGCCGTCGTGGCCGCGGCGCTGGTCGCGCTCGGGGCGGTGGTGCTGCGCAGGCGCGACGTCGACTGACCTCGGCGCCCGCCCGCGTGAGAGGGTCGCGGCATGGCTTTCACCGTCGAGGACGCGCCGTGGTGGACCCGCGCCACCGTGTACCAGGTCTACCCGCGCTCGTTCCAGGACTCCGACGGCGACGGCGTCGGCGACCTCCGCGGCATCGCGTCGCGGCTGGACCACCTGGAGGCGCTGGGCGTCGACGTCGTGTGGCTGTCGCCGATCTATCGCTCGCCGCAGGACGACAACGGGTACGACATCAGCGACTACCAGGACGTCGACCCGGTGTTCGGCACGCTGGCGGACCTGGACGAGCTGATCGCGGCGATGCACGCCCGCGGGATGAGGCTCGTCATGGACCTGGTCGTGAACCACACGTCGGACGAGCACCCGTGGTTCGTCGAGAGCCGGTCGTCCGTCGACTCGCCGAAGCGCGACTGGTACTGGTGGCGCCCGCCCCGCGAGGGAATGGCGCCGGGGCAGCCGGGCGCGGAGCCGACCAACTGGCACTCGTTCTTCTCCGGCTCCACGTGGGAGCTCGACGAGGCGTCGGGCGAGTACTACCTGCACCTGTTCAGTCGCAAGCAGCCCGACCTCAACTGGGAGAACCCGGAGGTCCGGCAGGCCGTGTACGCCATGATGCGGTGGTGGCTGGACCGCGGGGTCGACGGCTTCCGCATGGACGTCATCAACCTCATCTCCAAGGACACCTCGCTGCCCGACGGCCCCGTCGTGGCGGGCGTGTGGGGCGACGGCAGCGCGCACTACACCGACGGCCCGCGGGTGCACGAGTTCCTGCAGGAGATGCACCGCGAGGTGTTCGACGGCCGGGAGGGCGCCCTGCTCACCGTGGGCGAGACGCCCGGCGTCACGCTGGAGGAGGCGCTGCGGTACACCGACCCGGCGCGGCGCGAGGTCGACATGGTGTTCCAGTTCGAGCACGTCGGCCTGGACCACGGACCGGGCGGCAAGTTCGACCCGCGGCCGCTGCGGCTCACCGACCTCAAGGCGACGTTCGGGCGCTGGCAGGCCGGGCTCGCGGACGCCGGCTGGAACAGCCTGTACTGGGACAACCACGACCAGCCGCGCGTCGTGTCGCGGTTCGGGGACGACGGCCGGTACCGGCGGGAGTCCGCGAAGGCGCTCGCGACCCTGCTGCACCTGCACCGCGGGACGCCGTACGTCTACCAGGGTGAGGAGCTCGGGATGACGAACGCGCACTTCACGCGGTTCGACCAGTACCGGGACATCGAGTCGCTGAACCACGTCGCGCAGTCCCGGGCGCTGGGCACCGCCACCGACGAGCAGCTCCTCGCGGGGCTGGCCGCGATGAGCCGGGACAACGCGCGCACGCCCGTGCAGTGGGACGCCTCGCCGCAGGCCGGGTTCACGACCGGCACGCCCTGGCTGGCGGTGAACCCCAACCACGTCGAGGTCAACGCCGCCGCCGAGCACGCCGACCCCGCGTCGGTGCTGCACCACTACCGGCGACTGATCGCGCTGCGGCACAGCGACCCCGTGGTCGCGCTCGGCGACTTCACGATGCTGCTGCCGCAGGACGAGCAGGTCTACGCGTTCACGCGGACCCTGGGGGACGACGCGCTGCTGGTGGTGGTCAACGTCTCGGGGCGGGACGCGTCCGTGGACCTCGGCGACGACTGGCCGGCCGCGCCGGACGGCACCTGGGGCGAGCTGGTGCTCGGCACCCACGACGAGCCGGGGGAGCCGACGGTGCTGCGCCCGTGGGAGGCGCGGGTGGTGCGGCGGCGGTGAGTCAGCTCACCGACCGCTGGACGTCCACGACGATCCGCAGCGGGTCGTCGAGCAGGGAGACCTCGTACGGCGCCGACGGGTCGGTCAGCCCGAGGAACACCTGCGCCTGGCCCTCGAACATGCCGGTGAACTCGGCCCCGGTCACCACGGTGCCGCCCGGGGCGCGGCTGCCGGGCGCGAGCTGGGTGGCGCCCGTCTCGTGCGGGTAGCCGAGGCCGGTGACGGTGAGCGCGAGCACGCCGTCACCGGTGAGGTCGACCACCTCGCCGGTCGGGTCGGTCACGGCCTCGTGCTGCCGCTCGACGTGCCATCCCGGGGTGCCGGTGCCCGTGAGGTCCACGACGACCCGGTCGAAGCCGGGGTGGGTGCCGGACCGCAGCCCGGTGACCGTGAGCTGCGCGTCGTCGGAGGGCTCGGCGTCGGTGCCGCTGTCCCCGGCGGGGGTCCGGGTGGCGGTGCCGGAGGGCGCGGGCGCGGGGCGGTCCGTCCCGGGGGAGGGCGTGGCGGCGGGCGCGCTCGCCGACGGCGGGGCGGACGCGTCGTCCGGTCCCGCGTCGGGCGCGGCGCCCCGGCCGCACGCGGCCAGCAGCAGCGCCGCCGGGACGAGGACGGCGAGCAGAGGACCTCGGGCGACCGTCATCATCGCCTCAGGCTAGGAGGGCGTCGGTCGTCCGCGCGCGCGGGAGCCGGTGCCCGGCGCGACCGCCCATCAGGTGGACTCGTGCACCACGATGTGAGACGGCGCCGCGGTGGCGTGACAGCCCGTCGGCGACAGGCGTAGGGTCACGGACATGCGGACGAACCTCCTCGTAGTACTTCCCGGGCGCGCCGGCTGAGGCCACGCACGGAAGGCCTCGTCAGCGCGCGCACCCCTCGACCCGCCCCATCCGGGGGCTCGAGGGGTTTTTTCGTGCCGACGGACGCCACCGGCGGCACCACCCGCACCACCCGCACCACGCTCCACCAGCACCGACGCCAGGAGACACCGATGGTCCAGGGCCCCCACCCGGCACCTCCCCGCAGGCCGGCCCCGTCCGCACCCGCGGCCGCCGCACCCGAGCCGCGCGACGGCGCGCGGCTCGCCGAGCCCACCGCGATCCGGCCGCGTCCCGTCGTCACCGAGCAGGTGACCGGCGCGAAGTCGATCGTCCGCTCGCTCGAGGAGGCCGGCGCCGAGGTCGTCTTCGGCATCCCCGGCGGCGCGATCCTGCCGACCTACGACCCGCTCATGGACTCCACCCGCCTGCGGCACATCCTCGTGCGGCACGAGCAGGGCGGCGGCCACGCGGCCGCCGGGTACGCCCACGCCACCGGCAGGGTCGGCGTCTGCATGGCGACCTCCGGGCCGGGCGCGACGAACCTCGTCACGCCGATCGCCGACGCGAACATGGACTCCATCCCCATGGTGGCCATCACCGGCCAGGTGGGCGCCTCGCTGATCGGCACGGACGCGTTCCAGGAGGCCGACATCGTCGGCATCACGCTGCCGATCACGAAGCACAACTACCTCGTGACCGACCCCGCCGACATCCCGCGCACCATCGCCGAGGCGTTCCACATCGCCTCGACCGGCCGCCCGGGACCGGTGCTGGTCGACATCGCCAAGTCGGCCATGCAGACGGACACCACGTTCAGCTGGCCGCAGCAGATGGACCTGCCGGGCTACCACCCGGTGACCAAGCCGCACGGCAAGCAGATCCGCGAGGCCGCCCGCCTGCTGGCCACCGCCCGCCGCCCGGTGCTCATGGTCGGCGGCGGCGTCATCCGCTCCGGCGCCTCCGCGGAGCTGCGTCGACTGGTCGACGCCTCCGGTGCCGCCGTCGTGACGACCCTCATGGCCCGCGGCGCCCTGCCCGACACCCACCCGCAGCACCTCGGGATGCCCGGCATGCACGGCACGGTCGCCGCCGTCGCGGCGCTGCAGAAGGCCGACCTCGTCGTGGCGCTCGGCGCGCGGTTCGACGACCGCGTCACCGGCAAGCTCTCCTCGTTCGCGCCGTCCGCGACCATCGTGCACGCCGACATCGACCCCGCGGAGATCGGCAAGAACCGCGCGGCGGACGTGCCGATCGTCGGCGACCTGCGGGAGGTCATCACCGACCTGCTGCCGGAGCTCGCCAAGGAGCAGGCGCACCACGGCAAGCCGGACCTCGAGGCGTGGTGGCGGCAGATCGACGCCTGGCGCGAGACGTTCCCGCTCGGCTACGACGAGCCGAGCGACGGCCACCTCGCCCCGCAGCACGTCATCTCCCGCATCGGGGAGATCTCCGGCCCGGAGTCGATCTTCGTGGCCGGCGTCGGGCAGCACCAGATGTGGGCCGCGCAGTTCATCAAGTACCAGCGGCCCAACTCGTGGCTGAACTCCGGCGGGCTCGGGACCATGGGCTTCTCGGTGCCCGCGGCCATGGGGGCGAAGGTCGGCGACCCGGACCGCACGGTCTGGGCCATCGACGGCGACGGCTGCTTCCAGATGACCAACCAGGAGCTCGCCACCTGCACGATCAACGACATCCCGATCAAGGTGGCGGTGATCAACAACTCCTCGCTCGGCATGGTCCGGCAGTGGCAGACGCTGTTCTACGAGTCGCGCTACTCCAACACCGACCTGCACACCGGGCACGGCACGGTGCGCGTCCCCGACTTCGTGAAGCTCGCCGACGCGTACGGCGCCGTCGGGCTCCGGTGCGAGACCGCCGCGGACGTGGACGCCACGATCCAGCGGGCCATGGAGATCGACGACCGGCCCGTCGTCGTGGACTTCACCGTGTCGCGCGACTCGATGGTGTGGCCGATGGTCGCCGCCGGCGTGAGCAACGACGACATCCAGTACGCCCGGGGCATCAGCCCGGCGTGGGACCGCGAAGACTGACCCGGGAGCGAGCAGATCATGAGCCGTCACACCCTCTCCGTCCTCGTGGAGAACAAGCCCGGTGTGCTGACCCGCGTCGCGGGCCTGTTCGCCCGGCGCTCGTTCAACATCCACTCCCTCGCCGTGGGCCCGACCGAGCACGAGGAGATCTCGCGCATCACGGTCGTGGTCGACGTCGACGAGCTGCCGCTGGAGCAGGTCACCAAGCAGCTGAACAAGCTCATCAACGTCATCAAGATCGTCGAGCTCGAGGACGCCGCCTCCGTGCAGCGCGAGCTGCTGCTGGTGAAGGTGCGCGCCGAGGGCGCCACGCGCACGCAGGTGCTCGAGGTCGTCGACCTGTTCCGCGCCCACGTGGTGGACGTCGTGCCCGACACCGTCACCATCGAGGCCACCGGCTCGCCGGCGAAGCTCACGGCGCTGCTCGCGGCGCTCGAGCCGTTCGGCGTCCGCGAGATCGTCCAGTCCGGCACCGTGGCCATCGGCCGCGGGCCGCGTTCCATCACCGACCGCGCGCTCGAGCGCGTGAGCCGGTCCGCCTGACCACCCGACCCGCACCGTCCCACACACAAGGAGATCCATCGTGGCTGAGCTGTTCTACGACGACGACGCCGACCTGTCGGTCATCCAGAGCAAGAAGGTCGCCGTCATCGGCTACGGCAGCCAGGGGCACGCGCACGCGCTGAACCTGCGCGACTCGGGCGTCGACGTCACCGTCGGCCTGCGCGAGGGCTCGTCGTCCCGCGCGAAGGCCGAGAACGAGGGCCTCGCGGTCGCCGGGGTCGCCGAGGCCGTGCAGGGCGCCGACGTCGTCGTGATCCTCGCGCCGGACCAGGTGCAGCGGCACATCTACCGCGACGAGATCGCCCCGAACCTCAAGGACGGCGCGGCCCTGGTCTTCGGCCACGGCTTCAACATCCGGTTCGGCTACATCAAGCCCGAGGCCGGGCACGACATCGTCATGGTCGCCCCGAAGGGCCCCGGCCACCTCGTGCGCCGCGAGTACGTCGACGGCCGTGGCGTGCCGGTGATCGTCGCCGTCGAGCAGGACGCGTCCGGATCGGCCTGGGACCTCGCGCTGTCCTACGCCAAGGGCATCGGCGGCCTGCGCGCGGCCGGCATCAAGACCACGTTCACCGAGGAGACCGAGACCGACCTGTTCGGCGAGCAGGCGGTCCTCTGCGGCGGCGTGTCGCAGCTGATCCAGTACGGGTTCGAGACGCTGACGGAGGCCGGCTACCAGCCCGAGGTCGCGTACTTCGAGGTGCTGCACGAGCTCAAGCTGATCGTCGACCTCATCTTCGAGGGCGGCATCACCAAGCAGCGCTGGTCGGTCTCCGACACGGCCGAGTACGGCGACTACGTCTCCGGCCCCCGGGTCATCACGCCCGACGTGAAGGAGAACATGAAGGCCGTCCTCGCGGACATCCAGAGCGGCGCGTTCGCGGAGCGGTTCATCGCCGACCAGGACGCCGGCGCCCCGGAGTTCCAGGCGCTGCGCGCGAAGGGTCAGAACCACCCGATCGAGCCCGTCGGCCGCGAGCTGCGCAAGCTGTTCGCCTGGGTGAAGCCGTCGGACACCGACTACGTGGAGGGCTCGGCCGCGCGCTGACCGGAGGTGGGGGTGAGGGGTCCCCGGGATTCGTCCCGGGGACCCCGCTCCGTCCGTCCGCGGGGGAGGATGGCGGGATGGGTGCGACGAGCGAGGGGCCGGCGGACGGCGTGGACGTGGGCGCGGAGATCCTCAGGTTCTGGGAGATCGCGCGGGTGCGGGCCGGGGTGGTGCGGCTGGTGTCGGTGACCGGGCCCGACGTGCACGGCACCCTCGTGCCGCCGACGTGGTCCGCCGGGGAGGACCCGGAGGAGGCGGACCGGTTCCTCGCCCGGGTGCTCGACGGCACGGCGACGACGTCCTCGACCGCGCTGGCGGACCTCGAGGACGCGGACCAGCCGCTGCCGGTGCGGGGCGACCTCGCGATCGTGCTCGACGGAGCGGGCCACCCGGGGGCGCTGATCCGGACGACCGAGGTGCGGACCGTGCGGTCCGGGGAGCCGGGGGCGGGCGGCGACGCGGGCGCTCCGGTGGTGGTGGAGCGGTTCGAGCTGCTCTACCCGCGGTCGTCCGACCGCTGAGACAGTCGTCCCGACGGGTGGGACGCACGGCTAGGGTGGGAGACATGGCGCAGCAGATCAACCTGGCGGTCGTCGCGGGTGACGGCATCGGGACCGAGGTCGTGGAGCAGGGGCTGCTCGCGCTGGAGGCGGCGCTGTCCGGCACCGGCACCACGGTCGCCACGACGGACTTCGACCTCGGCGCGCGCCGCTGGCACGCCACGGGGGAGACCCTCACCGACGAGGACCTCGCCGCGATCCGCACGCACGACGCGATCCTGCTCGGCGCCATCGGCGACCCGAGCGTGCCGTCCGGCGTCCTGGAGCGCGGGCTGCTGCTCAAGCTGCGCTTCGCGCTCGACCACTACGTCAACCTGCGGCCCGCCAAGCTGTACCCGGGCGTCGCGTCGCCGCTGGCCGCGCCCGGCGACGTCGACTTCGTGGTCGTCCGCGAGGGCACCGAGGGCCCGTACGTCGGCAACGGCGGCGCGATCCGCGTGGGGACGCCGCACGAGATCGCCAACGAGGTCAGCGTCAACACCGCGTTCGGCGTCGAGCGCGTGGTCCGCGACGCGTTCGCCCGGGCCGCCGCCCGCCCGCGCAAGAAGCTCACGCTCGTGCACAAGCACAACGTCCTCGTGCACGCCGGCCACCTGTGGCGGCGCACCGTCGAGGCCGTGAACGCCGAGTTCCCCGACGTGACGGTCGACTACCTCCACGTCGACGCGGCGACGATCTTCCTCGTCACCGACCCGGCCCGGTTCGACGTCATCGTCACCGACAACCTGTTCGGTGACATCCTCACCGACCTCGCCGGCGCCATCGTCGGCGGCATCGGGCTGGCCGCGTCCGCGAACATCAACCCGGACCGCACCGCGCCGAGCATGTTCGAGCCCGTGCACGGCTCCGCCCCGGACATCGCCGGGCAGGGCAAGGCCGACCCCACCGCGACCGTGCTGTCCGTCGCGCTGCTGCTCGACCACCTCGGCGAGCACGACGCCGCCGCGCGCGTCGAGGCCGCGGTCGCCGCCGACGTGGCGGAGCGGGGGACGCGAGTACGGTCGACGGCCGAGGTGGGCAAGGACCTCGCCGCGCGCATCGCCGGCTGAGCGCCCCACCCGCGCGGACCCGTCCGCGCCTGTCCACCCCGGCCGTCGCCCAGGTACCGTCGTCCCGACTCCTGGTTGAAAGGCCGCCACCGATGAGCATCTCCGACACCGACCTCGCGTTCGAGGTCCGCCCCACCGACACCCCCACCCCCCAGGCCGAGCGGGAGTCGCTGCTCGCCACGCCGAAGTTCGGCACCGTCTTCACCGACCACATGGCCCGCGCCTCCTGGACGCAGGGCCTCGGCTGGCACGACCGCCGGGTCGAGAAGTACGGCCCGCTGCAGCTCGACCCCGCGACCGCGGTGCTGCACTACGCCCAGGAGATCTTCGAGGGGCTCAAGGCGTACCGGCACGACGACGGCTCGGTCTGGACGTTCCGGCCCACCGCGAACGCCGAGCGCCTGCAGCGGTCCGCGCGCCGCCTGGCCCTGCCCGAGCTCCCGACCGAGGACTTCCTCGCCTCGATCACCGCGCTCGTGCGCACCGACCTCGACTGGGTGCCGTCGGGGGAGGAGACCAGCCTGTACCTGCGGCCGTTCATGTACGCGTCGGAGGCGTTCCTGGGCGTGCGGCCGTCGCTGCAGGCGGAGTACCTGGTCATCGCCTCGCCGGTCGGCTCGTACTTCGCCGGCGGCGTGAAGCCGGTGTCCATCTGGGTGTCCCAGGACTACGCCCGCGCGGGCGCCGGCGGCACGGGGGCGGCCAAGTGCGGCGGCAACTACGCCGCGAGCCTGCTGCCGCAGCAGGAGGCGTACGCCCGCGGCTGCGAGCAGGTGTGCTTCCTCGACGCCGCCACCGGGACCCTCCTGGAGGAGCTCGGCGGCATGAACGTGTTCGTCGTCGGCGCCGACGGCTCGGTGTCGACCCCGCGGCTGTCCGGGTCGATCCTCGAGGGCGTCACCCGGTCGTCGATCCTCACGCTGCTGACCGAGCAGGGCCGGGAGATCCGGGAGCGCGACATCCCGCTGACGGAGCTGCTCGCGGGGCTGCGCGACGGGTCGGTCGCCGAGGTGTTCGCCTGCGGCACGGCCGCCGTCGTGACGCCGATCGGGCGGCTCGCGGGCGGGGACTTCGACGTCACGGTCGGCGACGGCACCGCCGGCGCGGTGACCACCGGCATCCGCGCGGCCCTGACGGACATCCAGTACGGCCGCGCCGCGGACCCGCACGGCTGGATGCACCGCCTGGCCTGACGCGGTGCGGCCGACCCGCCGACGCACCCGCCCGGCCCCGCCGCCCGCGTCCCGCCCCGCCCGCCCGCGAGTTCGGCATTCGCAGTCGAGTTCGGCACCTGGAGCTGCCGAACTCGCACGCCGACTGCCGAACTCGCGGGAAGGGGTGGGGGTGGGGCGGGGCGGATGGGACGGGTGGGGGTGCCCGGGCGTCCCGGGGGGTGGACGGGGCTGACGGCGCGCGTGACGTGTGCCACGATGGCGCACATGACCGTTCGTCACCCGATCGTCATCGCCTAGCGCGTCCGCCCACCCCCGCGGACGCGCCGACCTCCCGAACCCGGGGGGTCTTTTTGTTGCCGCACGCCCACACGCTCACCCGGCTCGCACCGTCCTCCTCGCCGAGAGAAGCCCGACCGTGACCTCTGCACCCCGCGACGACGCCCCCGCCTCGCTGCCGCGCACCGGCGCCGCCCACCCCGTGGCGGACGGCCCGGGCGCGTTCGACGTCTACGACACCACCCTGCGCGACGGCGCCCAGCAGGAGGGCATGAACCTCTCCGTCGCCGACAAGCTGGCGATCGCCCCGCTGCTGGACGAGCTGGGCGTCGGCTACATCGAGGGCGGGTGGCCGGGCGCGATCCCGAAGGACACGGAGTTCTTCGCCCGCGCGGCCAAGGAGCTGGACCTGCGGCACGCCGTCCTGGCGGCGTTCGGTGCGACCCGCAAGCCCGGCGTGCGGGCCTGGGACGACCCGCAGCTGCGGGCGCTGCTCGACTCGGAGGCCCCGGTCGTGACGCTGGTCGCGAAGAGCGACTCCCGGCACGTGGAGCGGGCGCTGCGCACCACGGTCGCGGAGAACCTGGCGATGGTCGCGGACTCCGTCCGGCTGCTCGTCGGGGAGGGCCGCCGGGTGGTCGTCGACGCGGAGCACTTCTTCGACGGGTTCCGGCACGACCCCGCCGCGGCCCGCGACGTCGTGCTCGCGGCGGCCGAGGCCGGCGCGGAGACGGTCGTGCTGTGCGACACCAACGGCGGCATGCTCCCCACCCACGTCGCCGACGTGATCCGCGACCTGCGGGCCGCGCTCGGCACGGCGGACCCGCTGGTGCGCCTCGGCGTCCACGCGCACAACGACTCCGGCTGCGCGGTGGCGAACACCCTCGCGGCCGTCGAGGCGGGCGCGGTGCACGTGCAGGGCACCGTGAACGGCTACGGGGAGCGCACGGGCAACGCCGAGCTGCTGTCGGTCGTCGCGAACCTGGAGCTCAAGACCGGTCGCAGCGTGCTCGCCCCGCCGCCGGACGGCTCCGGCGGCCTGGCCGAGATGTCGCGCATCGCCCACCAGATCAGCGAGATCACCAACATCGCGCCGTTCGCCCGCCAGCCCTACGTCGGGGTCAGCGCCTTCGCGCACAAGGCGGGGCTGCACGCCTCGGCGATCCGCGTCGACCCGGACCTGTACCAGCACATCGACCCGCAGGCCGTCGGGAACGACATGCGGATGCTCGTCTCGGAGATGGCGGGGCGCGCGTCGGTCGAGCTCAAGGGCCGGGAGCTCGGGTTCGACCTGGCCGGGCAGGACGAGGTGCTGACGCGGGTCACCCAGCGCGTCAAGGACGCCGAGGCGCAGGGCTACACGTACGACGCGGCGGACGCGTCGTTCGAGCTGCTGCTCGCCGAGGAGGTCGAGGGCGGACGTCCCGCGTACTTCCGGGTCGAGTCCTGGCGCACGATCGTGGAGCGGGCGGGGTCCCGCGGCACCCCGGCGACGGCCGAGGCGACCGTGAAGCTGCACGCCGGGGGTGAGCGCATCGTCGCCACCGGCGAGGGCAACGGCCCGGTCAACGCCCTGGACCACGCCCTGCGCCTGGCGCTCCAGCGGGTGTACCCGGAGCTGGCGGAGTTCGAGCTCATCGACTTCAAGGTGCGCATCCTCGACGCGATGCACGGCACCGACGCGGTGACCCGGGTGCTCATCGAGACCACGGACGGGCAGACCGCGTGGAGCACCGTGGGGGTGGGGCCGAACCTCATCGAGGCGTCGTGGGAGGCGCTGACGGACTCGGCGATCTGGGGCCTGCGGAACCGGGGCGTCGCGCCGCGCTGACACGGGGCTCCGGCATGCTGGGGCTGTGAGGGTCGTCGTCGCGGTGGACGCGTTCAAGGGGTGTCTCTCGAGCGCGCGCGCCGGGGAGGCCGCCGCAGCGGGCGTGCGCGCCGCGGACCCCGGAGGGTCGGTGCGCGTCGTGCCGGTCGCGGACGGGGGCGAGGGGACCGTCGACGCCCTGCTCGCCGCCCGGCCGGGGCGCCGGGTGGTCGCTCCGGTCGTCGACGCGGTCGGCCGGCCGGTGGACGCGGCGTACGCGGTGCTGGACGGGGACGACGCGGGGCCGGCGGGCGGGCCCAGGGGCGACGAGCGCGCGGGCGGCCCCGGTCGCGCCGCCGGCCGGACCGCCGCCGGCCCGACCGCCGTCGTCGAGGCCGCCTCCTGCGTCGGGCTCGGCCAGGTCGACGTCGGCCCCGACCTGCCCCCTCGGGCCGGCTCCGCGGGGCTCGGCCTCCTGCTCCGGCACGCGGTCGACGGGGGCGCGCGCCGGGTGGTCGTCGCGCTCGGCGGCACGGCGTGCACGGACGGCGGGCTGGGGCTGCTGCTGGCGCTGGGTGGCGCCGCCCGCTCCCGGGACGGGTCGCCGCTCGGTGGCCCCGGCACCAACCCGCTGTGGGACTTCGGGTCGCTCGACGCCCTGCCGGACCTCGGTGCGGTCGACCTCGTCGTGCTCACCGACGTCGACAGCCCGCTGCACGGGCCCGCAGGCGCGGCGCACGTGTTCGGCCCGCAGAAGGGTGCGACGCCCGCGCAGGTCGCCCACCTGGACGACCGGCTCGTCGCGTGGGGCTCGGCGCTGGCGGCCCGCGGGCGCGCGGTCGCGGACGTCACCGGGGCGGGTGCCGCCGGGGGGCTCGGCGCGGCGCTGCTCGCCCTCGGCGCGCGCCGGGAGCCGGGGTTCGCGCACGTGGCCCGCGCCGCACGGCTGGAGGAGGCGCTCGCGGGCGCCGACCTGGTGCTGACGGGCGAGGGACGGTTCGACGCGCAGACGGCCCGCGGCAAGACACCGGCCGGTGTGGCGGCGCTCGGGCGCGCCGCGGGGGCCGTGGTGGTGGCGCTCGCGGGCGCCGTCGACGTGCGCGGGGACGCCGCGGCGGGGCCGTTCGACGCGGTGCTCCCCGTGCACCCGCGGCCGCTCCCGGCGGCGGAGGCGCTCGACCCGGCGACCACCGCCGCGCACCTCACCGCGACGGCCGCGCAGGTGACGCGGCTGGTCGCCGCGGCCCGCCGCCGTCCGACCGGAAATCGCCGTGCGCCCGCGCCCGGGCGCCCCGTACCGTCGCCCGCATGGGAACGCTGAGCAGCGCGGCCGCCGCGGCCGTCGCACGCCCCCGGACCGCCTGAGCGCGGCCGGCCGTCCGACCGGTCGTCGCCTCCGGATGCCCCCGAGCACCCGGAGCCGGGCCGAGAACCCTCCCGCCCCTCCGGGTGCTCCGTCCTGCCTGCGACTGGAGCACCTCCCGTGCGACACCCCCACGGCGGCCGGCACGAGCTCGGCCAGAACTTCCTGCACCACCGCCCCACCGTCGACGCCGTCGTGCGGCTGGTCGGCGCCACCGACGGGCCGGTCCTCGAGATCGGCGCCGGCGACGGCGCGCTGACCCGGCCGCTCGCCGCTCTCGGCCGCGACGTCCTCGCCGTCGAGCTCGACCCGCACCGCGCCGACCGGCTGCGCGCCCGGGTGCCCGGCGCGACCGTGCTGTGCGCCGACGCGCTGCGCGTCCCGCTGGACCGGCCGGTGGTGGTCGGCAACATCCCGTTCCACCTGACGACGCCGCTGCTGCGCCGCCTGCTGCACCACGGCCGGTGGCGGCACGCCGTGCTGCTCACCCAGTGGGAGGTGGCCCGCAAGCGCGCGGGCGTCGGGGGGCGCACCCTGCTCACCGCGCAGACCGACCCGTGGTTCGAGGTCGCGCTGCGCGGCCGGGTGCCCGCGGACGCGTTCCGGCCCCGGCCGTCGGTCGACGGCGGTCTGCTCACGGTCGACCGGCGCCACCGCCCGCTGGTCGACCCGGGCGAGCGGGACGGCTACCAGCGGTTCGTCGGCGCCGTGTTCACCGGGGCGGGGCGCGGCCTGGACCAGGTGCTCGCGGGGGCGGCGCGGGTCCCGGCCCCGGCCGCCCGGCGCGCGCTGTCGGACGCGGGCGTGCCGGCGCGGGCGCTGCCGCGCGACCTGCGGCCCGAGCAGTGGGCGGCGCTGTGGCGGGCGCTGCGCTCCCCGGCCGGGGCACCACGTCGAGGTCCCCGACGACCACGCCGGTCCGGGGCCTAGGATCGGGACCGTGCGTGGCGAGTACAAGGTCCCCGGCGGCAAGCTCGTGGCAGCGGACGTGGAGGTGGCAGGCGGGTCGCTCACCGAGGTGAGCGTCAGCGGCGACTTCTTCCTCGAGCCCGACGCCGCCCTGGCGGTCATCGACGAGTCCCTGCGGGGGCGCCCTGCGGACGCGCGGGTGGCCGACCTGACGGCGGCGATCGAGGAGGGGCTGCGCCGCGCCGAGTCCGACGGCCGCTTCGACGCGCCCGTGCACATGGTCGGCTTCACGCCCGAGGCCGTGGCGATCGCCGTGCGGCGCGCGCTGGGCCACGCGACGTCCTGGCAGGACCACACCTTCGAGCTCATCCACCCCGGCCCGCTGCCGCCCGCCGTGCTGGGCGCGCTCGACCAGGTGCTGACCGAGGAGCTCGCCGCGGGCCGGCGCGGCCCGACGCTGCGGTTCTGGGAGTGGGACGAGCGGGCCGTGTTCATCGGCTCGTTCCAGTCGCTGCGCAACGAGGTCGACCCCGAGGGCGCCGCGAAGCACGACGTGACCGTGGTCCGGCGGATCTCCGGCGGCGGCGCCATGTTCATGGAGGCCGGCAACTGCATCACGTTCTCGCTCGTGGTGCCGGCGTCGCTCGTCGACGGCCTGTCGTTCGAGCAGTCGTACCGGTTCCTCGACGACTGGGTGATCGGCGCGCTGGCCGACGTGGGCGTCACGGCGACGTTCTCCGGGCTGAACGACATCGCCTCGCCGGCCGGGAAGATCGCCGGGTCCGCGCAGAAGCGCCTGGCCGGCGGGGCGGTCCTGCACCACATGACGATGGCCTACGACATCGACGCGGACAAGATGCTCGAGGTGCTGCGCATCGGCCGGGAGAAGCTGTCGGACAAGGGCACGACCAGCGCGAACAAGCGTGTGGACCCGGTGCGGTCCCAGACCGGCCTGCCGCGCGAGCAGGTCATCGACGCGTTCGTCGCGCACTTCCGGTCGCGGTACCGGACGGTCGACGGCGCCCTGCGGCCGGAGGAGCTGGAGCGGGCGCAGCAGCTCGTCGAGGAGAAGTTCGGCAACCCGGAGTGGACGGCGCGCGTGCCGTGAGCCGGGCTCGAGCGGCCGGGCGCGCCGCAGGACCAGGGTCGGATCGGGGAGGTCCCCGATGCGGCGGACGGGTCCCGTCCGCGAGGCTGGTGCCGTGAAGCTCCTGCTCAACCTCATCTGGCTCGTGTTCGGCGGGCTGTGGCTCGCGCTCGGCTACGTCGTCGCCGGGATCATCTGCTGCGTGCTGGTCGTGACCATCCCGTTCGGCATCGCGTCGTTCCGCATGGCGTCGTACGCGCTGTGGCCGTTCGGCCGGACGATCGTGGACCGGCCCACCGCCGGCGCGATGTCGACGATCGGCAACGTCGTCTGGATCCTCGTGGCCGGCTGGTGGCTGGTGCTCGGGCACCTGACGACGGCGCTCGCGCAGGCGGTCACGATCATCGGGATCCCGCTGGCGATCGCGAACCTCAAGATGATCCCGGTCTCGCTCGTGCCGCTCGGCAAGCAGATCGTGCCGACGGACCGCTCGCTGGCGGCGTACGGGCGCTGAGCCCCGCGCGACCGCGCCCGCGTCAGCCCGCCGCGTGCCGCAGGACCACGACGAGGGCGCCCACGCCCAGTAGGGCCGCGGCCAGCGCGGTGGCGCCGAGCGCCCCGCCGCCCGGCGTGCGCGCGCCGGCGGGCACCGGCGCGCCCGGCCCCCGGTCGGGGTGCGTGTCGTCGACGACCGCCGACCAGAGCACGGCGCGGCGCAGCCCGGTCCGGTCGAGAGCGAGCGCGCCGAGCAGGCCGAGCGCGGTCAGCACCCAGACGGACGCGCCGAACCACGGCTCGAGCACACGGCTCGCGACCAGGGAGCCCACCGCGACGGACAGCGAGGTGCGGCGCCACGCGAGGGCCGTCCGCTCCGGCTGCGCCCCGGGGGCGGCGTCGCGCGGCCCGCTCGCGGTGCTCACCGCAGCAGCAGCCCGACGAGCACGAGCACGCCGGCCAGCGCGACGCCCGCGGCGAGCGGCCCGCTGAACGCCGGCGCCGGCAGCGGCTGCCGCTCGCGCAGCGCCCGTTCGGTGCGTGCCCAGCCGGCCCACGCCTGAGCCGGCGCCGCGATCCCGAGCAGGATCAGCAGCACGGCGGCCGCGAGGCGCAGGTGCGGCTCCACGGGCAGGTCCAGCGCCTCGAGGGCGACGCCGCCCGCCAGCAGCGCGAGCGCCGTGCGGACCCAGGCCAGGAACGTCCGCTCGTTGGCGAGCGAGAACCGGCCGTCGGGCTCGGTGCCGCGGGTGTACACGCGCCGGGGGAACCGGCGGCCGGTGGGCGCGGTCACGCCGCGGGGACCGTTCCCGGGACGCCGACGGGGGCCGGCCGTGCGCCGAACACCGCCGTCCCGACGCGCACGATGGTGGCTCCCTCGGCCACGGCGGCCTCCAGGTCCCGGCTCATGCCCATCGACAGCTCGACGGCGTCACCGGTGCCCGCCTCGCCGCTGCCGGCGACCTCGTCCCGCAGGTCGCGCAGCGCGGCGTACCCGGCGCGGACGGCCCGCTGGTCGGAGGTGTTCGCGCCCACCGTCATGAACCCGCGCAGCCGCAGCCGGTCGTGCCCCGCGACGGCGCGGACCACGTCGAGCGCGTCCTGCGGGGCGGCGCCGTGCTTGGTCGGCTCGCCGGAGACGTTGACCTGCACCAGCACGTCGAGCGTCCGGTCGTCGTCGGCGCACCGGCGCGCGAGCCGGTCGGCCAGCGCGGGGGAGTCGACGCTCTGCACGCAGGTCGCCCAGCGCAGGGCGGCGTTCACCTTGTTGGACTGCAGCGGCCCGATGAGGTGCAGCTCGGGTGCGAGGTCGGCGAGCTCCGGCCCCTTGGCGACGAGCTCCTGCACCCGGTTCTCGCCGAGCAGCACCCGGCGGGCGGCACCGGCCGTGGTGGCCGCGCCGGCGAGGTCGGCGAGCACGGCCGCGCGCACCGTCGCGGCGTCCTGGGTCTTGGTGGCCAGCAGCAGCCGGACGGCGCCGGCCGGGCGGCCCGCGGCGGACTCGGCGGCTGCGATCCGGGAGCGGACACGGGCCAGCCGCTCCGCGAGCTCGGTCGCGCCGGTCGTCATGTGCCCGACCCTATGCGCTCGCGCCCGCCGCCTCAGCCGCGCGCGATGTCCGCGACCGTGGCGGACGTCAGCCGGATCAGGTCGTCCGGGGCCAGCTCGACGTCGAGCCCCCGGCGCCCGCCCGACACGAACACGGTGTCGAACAGCTGCACCGTCTCGTCCACGACCGTCGGGTGCGCCGACCTCTGGCCGAGCGGGGAGATGCCGCCGACCACGTACCCGGTCGCACGCTCCGCAGCGGCGGGGTCCGCCATCACGGCCTTCTTGCCGCCGACGGCGTGGGCGAGCGCCTTGAGGTCGAGCTTGCCGGCGACGGGCACGACGGCCACGGTCAGCGTCCCGTCGACCGAGGCCATGAGGGTCTTGTAGACCTGCTCCGGGTCGATGCCCAGCACCTCGGCGGCCTCGAGCCCGTAGCCGACGGTGCTGCGCGGGTCGTGCTCGTAGGCGTGCGCGGTGTGCGGGACCCCGGCGGCCGTCAGCGCGACCAGCGCGGGCGTCCCGGACGGCGGCTGCTTGCGGCTCACGGGGCCAGCCTAGGGCGCGCGACCCCGCCGCCGCGGTGCTGCTACGGTGCGGAGCAGCACGGGAGTCCGGTGAGCCGGGCTGAGAGGGAGTACTCGAACTCCGACCGTTGAACCTGATCTGGGTCATGCCAGCGCAGGGAGCGACATCGCAGGATGCCGGGCACCCGTCCGCCGTCCTCCCGTGCTGATCCGACCAGCACAGGAGGACGCATGATCCCGGCACCGTCGTCGACACCCACCCGGCCCGCGGAGGCCGCCGACCTGGTCGCCGACCCGCTCCGGTTCGGGGTGGGTGCCCGCGTCACCGTCGCCGTGATGTCCGACCGGTACGCCGACACGATCCTCGGGGTGCTCGGCTCGGTGGCGACGGACGGCCTGCTCGTCGAGACGGGCGACGTCAGCACCTACGTCGGTGGCGACGAAGCGGACCTGCTCCGGTACCTCACGGACCTCGTGGACGCGGTGGCCGCCACCGGCGAGCACGCCGCCGTCACGCTGCACCTGTCGCGCGGCTGCCCGGGCGAGGTGCGCTGCGCCCTGCCGGGCGGCGCGGGTCCGCGGGCCGTCGCGCTGCCACCGGGCCGGCGCACCGGCCGACCCGGTGTGGCGGAGTGGGCGCTCTACCCCCTGGCCGACGACGTCCGCGCCGGGGTCGTGCCCGACCACATGCGGGACATCGAGGCGGCGATCGACCTGGCCCGGGCGAGCGGCACCTTCCGGGGGTCCGCGCACTTCGTCACGCGGCTCGAGGGCGACGTCGGCGCGCTCGTCGAGACGGTGGTCGGCGCGTGGGCGCGCGTGGGGCGCGGCGTGCAGCACGTGACGAGCCACGTCACGTTCTCGCTCAACAGCCCGACCCGGACCCGTGGCTGACGGCGCCCCGCGCGGGCGGCGCCGCGAGCCGCTCGCGCTGAAGGACATCGTGCTGATGGTCGTGCTCGGGGTGGTGTTCGGGTTCCTGTACTGGGCGCTCGTCCAGGCGTGGAACGGCCTCGCGGTGCTCATGGGGCCCGCGGGCGACCTCGCGCAGCACGTGCTGCTCGGCGGGTGGCTGCTGGTGGCCCCGGTCGCCCTCGCGATCATCCGGCGACCCGGCGTGGGGATCCTCGCCGAGGTGATCGCCTCCGTGGTGGAGGTGGTGTTCCTCGGGTCGCCGGTCGGGCCGCTGCTGGTCGTCGCCGCGCTGCTGCAGGGCCTCGGCAGCGAGATCCCGTTCGCGCTCGGCCGGTACCGCCGGTTCGGCTGGGGCCGGTTCGCCGCCTCCGGGCTGCTCGGCGCCACGCTGGTGTTCGCCTGGTCGGCGTTCCGGTTCGGCTGGTACGGGCAGGACGTGCTGGTGCTGCGGCTCGTGCTCCAGGCCGTGTCCGGCGTCGTGCTGGGCGGCCTGCTGGCCAAGGTCGTCGTCGACGCGCTGCACCGCACCGGGGTGCTCGACGGCTTCGCGATCGGGCGCGCCGCGGCCGCCGGCCGCCCGGTGCTCGAGCGCCGTGCGGGCTGAGGAGGACGAGGGGACGCCGGCGGCGCCCGCGCCCGTGCTCGAGGTGGCCGGGCTGGAGGCCGTGCTGGACGGCGGCGCCGGGATCGGCCCGGTCGACCTGCGGCTCGCGCCGGGGGAGCAGGTGCTCGTGCTCGGGCCCTCGGGTGCGGGCAAGTCCACGCTGCTGCGCTGCCTGCACGGCGCGGTGCCGCACGCCGTGCCCGCGCACGTCGAGGGGCGGGTCGTCGTCGCCGGCCGCGCGGTCGCGGAGCACGGCGTCGCGGCGCTCGCGGACGTGGTCGGCGTGCTCGCGCAGGACCCCGAGACGGGTGTCTGCCTGGCGGACGTCGCGGACGAGGTCGCGTTCCCGCTGGAGAACCTCGGGACGCCCCCGGCCGCGATCGGGCCCGCGGTCGAGGCGGCGCTCGGTGCGGCCGGCGCCGGTCACCTGGCGGGGCGGCGCACGGACGCCCTGTCCGGCGGCGAGCTCCAGCGGGTGGCCCTGGCGGCCACGGTGGTCGCCGGACCTCGGCTGCTGCTGCTCGACGAGCCCACGTCGATGCTGGACGCGGACGGCGTGGCGGCGGTGCGGGACGCGCTCGCCGCCGCGCGGGGTGCGACCGGGGCGGCGAGCGTGCTGGTGGAGCACCGGCTCGACGCGCTCGCGGGCGACGCGGGGGTCGCCGGGCTGCCCGGCCGGTGGGTGGTGCTGTCGGCCGACGGGCGGGTGACGCACGACGGCCCCGCGGCCCGTGTGGCGCAGGAGGCGGGCCCCGAGCTGCTGGCCCGCGGCTGCTGGCTCCCGGAGGACGTCGAGATCGCGGCGGCCCTCGGCGGCGTCGTCGGCGGGCCTGGTCAGCGCGAGCGGGTCCTGGCCCTGGCGGCCGCCGCACCGGGGGCGCCGGCGGGAGCGCCCGCGCCGCGCGGGGAGGTGCTGCTCGCCGCGCACGGCCTGGCGGTCGGACGCGGCGGCCCGGCGCGCCGTCGCGGCCGTCGTGGCCGGCCCTGGCGCCGCGGCCCCGCGCCCGAGCCGGTGCTCCGCGAGGTGGAGCTCGAGCTGCGCGCCGGCGAGGTGGTGGCGCTCGTCGGGGCGAACGGCGCCGGGAAGTCGACGCTGCTCGCGTGCCTCGCCGGTCTGCTGCCGCCCCTGGCGGGCGTCGTCGGCGGGTCGCGCGCGGGGCTGGTGCCCCAGAACCCCGAGCACCAGCTCGCGGGGCGCACCGTGCGGGAGGAGGTCGCGGTCGGGCTGCCGCCGGGACCGGCGACGGACGCGCGGGTGGCCGCGGCGCTCGCGCGGTTCGGCCTCACCGGGCTCGGGGACCGGGACCCGCACCGGCTGTCCGGCGGCGAGCAGCGCCGGCTGAGCCTGGCCGCGATGCTCGTGCACGACCGCGCGGTCCTGCTGGCCGACGAGCCGACGTTCGGGCTCGACCGGCACGGGTCGGCGGCGGTGCTGGGGGCGCTGACCGACGAGGCCCGGGCGGGGCGCGCCGTCCTGCTCACCTGCCACGGCCTGCGCGCGGTGGCGTCGGTCGCCGACCGGGTGCTCGTGCTGGCCGAGGGCCGGCTGGTCGCGGACCTCGACCCGCTCGGGCTGCTGCGGGACCCGCGGCTGCTCGCGGCCGCGCGGCTGCGTCCGTCGCGGCTGCTGCGCTGGCTCGCCGAGGCGGCCGACGACGCGGGCCGGCTGCGGGACGCGCTCGCGGCGCTGGACGCCCGCGGGACGACCGCCGCCGGTGCGGGGAGCGCAGCGACGGCCGGGCCCCCGGCGTGCGACCGGGCGGGGGTGCCGGCCCCGTGAGCCCGCTGGAGTCGCGCAACCCCACGGTCAAGCTGCTGCTGGTCGTCGCGGTGTCGGTGGTGACCCTCGCCGTGCTGGACCCCGCCACCCTCGCGGTGCTGTACCTGCTCGGCCTCGCGGGCGCGCGCTGGGGCGCCCGGGTCGCGCCGGGCCGGCTGCTGCTCGCGCAGGTGCCGTTCTGGACGTTCGGCGTCGGCGTGCTGCTGGTGAACGCGCTCAGCCGGCCGGGCGAGGTCCTGGTCACGGGCGGACCGTTCCGGGTGACGCACGAGGGCCTCATGGTCGGCGCCGCGCTCGCGCTCCGCGGGTGCGTGATCGGCGTCGCCACCGTCGCGTTCCTCGCCAGCACCCCGCCCCGGGACCTGATGGTCAGCCTGGTGCGGCACGCCCGCCTGAGCCCGCGGTACGCGTACGCGCTGCTCGCGGGCCACCGGATGCTCGCCGGCCTGCCTCGGCAGTGGGCGACGATCCGGGCGGCGCAGCTCGTCCGCGCCCCGCTCGGCCGGCGCGGGCAGCCGCGGGAGGGGTGGCGCGGGCTCGGGCGCTCGGCGTTCGCGCTGCTGGTCGCGTCGATCCGGGCGTCGGAGCGGGTCGCGCTGGCGCTGGAATCCCGGGGGCTGTCGGCCGGCCCGCGGACGGTGTGGCGCCCGGTGCCGCTCGGCGCGCGGGACGCCGCGCTCGCGGGCGGGGTGCTCGGGGCCGTCGCGCTGGTGGTCGCCGCGGGGGCCGGCCTCGCGTGAGGCCGGGGCGCCCTCCGGCGCCGAGGGGGACCGGGGCGTCAGACCGCCAGGCCCACCAGCGACCCGATGCCGTACGTGACCAGCATCGCGAGCGAGCCGCCCACGACGTTGCGCAGCACGGCACGGCCGGTCGGCGCGCCGCCGAGGCGGGCGCTGACGGACCCCGTCACGACGAGCGCGAGGGCGACGGCGACGAAGGTCGCGACGATGCGGCCGCCGCCCCACGGGGCGAGGACGACGAGCAGCGGGACGATGCCGCCGGCGAGGAACGCGAGGAAGGAGGCGACCGCCGCGTGCCAGGGGTTCGTCAGCTCGGCCTCGGCGCCCAGCAGGCCGTGCGACCGCAGCACCTTCTCGGCGTCGCGCTGGCTGCTGACCGACACGTACTCGCCGGCGGCCATCGACAGGGCCCCGGCGGCGAGGGCCGCGACGCCGGCGATGGCGAGCGCGCTCACCTCGGTGGCGGCGCCCGCGACGCCGACGACGGTGGCGGCGACGGAGACGACGCCGTCGTTCGCGCCGAGCACGCCGGCGCGCAGCCAGTTGAGCCGGCTCGCGGTCGGCAGCTCCGCGACGGTGGCCGCGGGGACGACCGGGGCCGGGTCGTCGGCGGCAGGGGTGTCACCGGCGACCCGGCGCTGGGGAGCGGCCGCCGGGGTGCGGTCGCGGTCCAGGAGGTGGCTCGACAGGGTCGTCATGGCACCCACGCTAGGCCGGTTCTGACACCGTGTCATCACAGGAAAGGCTGCCCTGACCTGCGCAAACGCAGGATAGGCTTCCCTGATCTGGAACGGGTCCAGGTGTCGTCGCAGGTCAGGGGGACGTCAGAGCGGGCCGACGTCCAGCACCCGCAGGACGACCTCGCCGGCGGCGTCGGAGGCCGGCAGGTCGACCAGGGCGTCGATGCGCCAGTCGTGGTCGCCGGCGGGGTCGTCGAGGAGCTGCCGGACGAACCACAGGTCCCCGCGGGCTCCCGCCTCGCCGTGCGCGGACGGCCGCTCGTCCACCTGGAACAGCGCCGGCCCGCGCGCCGCCGGCCCGGTGAGGATCTCGTCGTGGTCGTCGTAGAACGGGTCGAGCGCGTCGCGCCAGCGGTCCGCCGTCCACGGCCGGTCCTCGGCGTCCTGGTCGCCCAGGGCACCCAGCGCCGGGTACGCCTCCCGCGCCGCGAGGTCGACGCGCCGGAACAGCGCACCACGCACGAGCGCCCGGAACACCCGGCGGTTCGTCGTGACCGGCGGGGGAGCGTCGTCCTCCGGCCGGGACCCGGCGACGGTGGCGTCGTCCAGGTCCTCCGGGTGCGCGAGGCGCTCCCACTCGTCCAGCAGGCTCGAGTCCGTGCGGCGCACCAGGTCGCCCAGCCACTCGATGATCTCGTGCAGCTCCTCGGTCCGGGCGTCCTCCGGGATGGTCTGCCGCAGCGCCCGGAACGCGTCGGCGAGGTACCGCAGCAGCACGCCCTCGGTGCGGTCGAGCTGGTACAGCGACACGTACTCCGCGAACGTCGCGGCGCGCTCGTGCATGTCGCGCACGACGGACTTCGGCGAGAGCTCGTGGTCGGCGACCCAGGGGTTGGTCTGCTTGAAGATCTGGAACGTCCCGACCAGCAGCTCCGCCAGGGGCCGCGGGTAGGTCACGTCCTCGAGCAGCGCCATCCGCTCCTCGTACTCGATGCCGTCGGCCTTCATCGCCGCGACGGCCTCGCCGCGGGCGCGGTTCTCCTGCGCCGCGAGCACCTGACGCGGGTCGTCCAGCGTCGCCTCGATGACCGACACCACGTCGTGCGCGTAGCCCGGGTCCTCGCGGTCGAGCAGGTCGAGCGCGGCGTAGGCGAACGGGGACAGCGGCTGGTTGAGCGCGAACGTCGGGGGCACGTCGAGGGTGAGCCGCACGGTCCGGCGCAGCCGCTCCGGGCCGGGCCCGGGCTCGACGACGCGCTCGATCACGCCGGCCGTGCGCAGGGACCGGTAGATCGCCACCGCCTGCCGCACCAGCCGGCCGCGCGAGGCCTCCGGCTCGTGGTTGTCGAGCAGCAGGTGCCGCATCGTCTCGACCGGGTCGCCCGTCGGCCGCGCCAGCACGTTGAGCACCATGGCGTGGGTGACGGTGAACGACGACGTCAGGGGCTCGGGCTCGGCGTCGCGCAGCCGCTCGAACGTCTTGTCCGTCCAGTTCACCATCCCGGGCGGGGCCTGCTTGCGGACGATCTTCTTGAGCTTCTTCGGGTCGTCGCCCGCCTTGGCCAGGGCCCGGCGGTTCTCGATGACGTGCTCCGGCGCGAGCACGAGCACCTCGCCGGTGGTGTCGAAGCCCGCGCGGCCCGCGCGCCCGGCGATCTGGTGGAACTCCCGGGCCGACAGGTGGCGCATCCGGGTGCCGTCGTACTTCACGAGCGACGTCAGGAGCACGGTGCGGATCGGGACGTTGATGCCGACACCCAGGGTGTCGGTGCCGCAGACCACGCGGAGCAGGCCCTTCTGCGTCAGCCGCTCCACCACCCGGCGGTACTTGGGCAGCATCCCGGCGTGGTGCACCCCGACGCCGTGGCGCAGCAGCCGGGACAGCGTCCTGCCGAACCCCGGGCCGAACCGGAAGTCGCCCAGCTCGTCGGCGATCCGGTCGCGCTGCTCGCGGCTGGCGAGCGTCATGGACAGCAGCGCCTGCGCGCGCTCGACGGCCTCCTTCTGCGTGAAGTGCACGACGTACACCGGCGACCGGCCGGTCTGCACCAGCATCTCCAGCAGCTCGTGCAGCGGCTCGACCTCGTACGAGAACGACAGCGGCACGGGCCGCACCGCGTCGTCCACCACGGCGACGGGCACGCCCGTGCGGCGCTCCAGGTCCTCCCGGAAGAACGTGACGTCGCCCAGGGTCGCGGACATCAGCAGGAACTGCGCCCGCGGCAGCTCCAGCAGCGGCACCTGCCACGCCCAGCCGCGCTGCGGGTCGGCGTAGAAGTGGAACTCGTCCATGACGACCTGGCCGATGTCCGCGTCCGGCCCCTGGCGCAGCGCGAGGTTCGCGAGGATCTCGGCCGTGCAGCAGATGATCGGGGCGTCGGGGTTCACCGCGGAGTCGCCGGTCATCATGCCGACGTTCGCCGACCCGAACGCCTCGACCAGCGCGAAGAACTTCTCGCTCACGAGCGCCTTGAGGGGCGCGGTGTAGTACGTCCGGCGGCCCTGGGCGAGCGCGACGAAGTGCGCCGCCGTCGCCACCAGGGACTTCCCGGACCCCGTGGGTGTCGACAGGATGACGTGCGAGCCGGTCACCAGCTCCAGCAGCGCCTCGTCCTGGTGCGGGTAGAGCGCCAGCCCCTGGTCCTCCGCCCAGCCGGTGAACGCCGCGTACAGGGCGTCGGGGTCGCGCGGATCGTCGGGGACCCGGTCGGCGAGGGTCGATCGGGAGGCAGCCACCCGGCGATCCTTTCACGGCGGGGTGCGCCCTACAGTGGGCGACCATGAGCGCCGCCGAACCCGCCCCGCCCGCCGTCGAGATGTGGACGGACGGCGCCTGCAAGGGCAACCCCGGCGTCGGGGGCTGGGGGGCCCTGCTGCGGTCCGGCGGGCACGAGCGCGAGCTGTTCGGCGGCGAGGCCGTCACCACCAACAACCGCATGGAGCTCACGGCCGTCATCGAGGGGCTGAAGGCGCTGAACCAGCCGTGC
Organism: Cellulomonas olei; assembly: GCF_039548315.1. Classification (NCBI taxonomy): domain Bacteria; kingdom Bacillati; phylum Actinomycetota; class Actinomycetes; order Micrococcales; family Cellulomonadaceae; genus Cellulomonas; species Cellulomonas olei. The sequence continues at coordinate 34,864 of NZ_JBCLVN010000024.1, read as the reverse complement.
CGGGTCGACCTGCACGTCGACTCGCAGTACGTCATGCAGGGCGTGACGAAGTGGATCGCGGGCTGGAAGCGCAACGGCTGGCGGACCGCCGACAAGAAGCCGGTGAAGAACCAGGACCTGTGGCAGGCGCTCGACGAGCAGGTCGCGCGGCACGCGATCTCCTGGCACTGGGTGAAGGGCCACGCGGGCGACCCGGGCAACGAGCGCGCGGACGAGCTCGCGAACCGGGGCGTCGACCAGGTCCGCGCGGGCTGACGCGGCCGGGACGGATGGTCCAGACCAGTTACGCTGCACCCGTGCCCAGTGCCGGGCACGGACACGTCACCCCGGAGGTCGCCCCCATGGAACGTCCCGTCGTCGTCGCCATCGCCGAGGGCCTGCACGCCCGCCCCGCCGCCCTGTTCGTCGCGGAGGCCGGCAAGCAGCCCGTCCCGGTCACCGTCCGCAAGGGCGACGCCGCCCCGGTGCAGGCCGCGAGCATCCTCGGGATCATGACCCTGGGTGCCGCCGCGGGCGACACCGTGGTGCTGGCCACCGAGACCGACGGCCCCGAGGCCGAGGCCGCGCTCGACGCCCTGGAGGCGTTCCTGCTGCAGACCGAGATCGCCTGACCCGGCCGCACCGACCGGTCCGACACCGAGCGGTCCGCGGCACGACGCAGGGCCCCGACCACGTGGTCGGGGCCCTGCGTCGTGCCGGGGGCGGCCGGTCCCGGGTGGGACGCGCCGCCGGCGTGGCCCGCACCACGCCGGCGCCGCGTCGGGGGTCGCCCCCTGCCGGCCCGGCGGGTGGGCGTCAGGCGGTGCCCCCGTCGCTGCGGCGACCCGGGTCGACGGCTGTGGGCGGTGCGGTGGCGGTGGCCGTGCCGGCGGGCACCGTCTCCGCCCGGTCCGCCGCGACGTCGCCGGCGCCCTCGGCCACCGGGTCGTCCTCGCGGCCGGGGGTCTTGAAGTTGAACCGCGTGATCATGAACCGGAACAGGAAGTAGTAGATGACCGCGTAGACGAGGCCGATCACGATGATCAGCAGCGGCTGCTCGGCGATCCGGAAGTTCAGCAGGTAGTCGATGGCGCCCGCCGAGAACCCGAATCCGCTGCGGATGTCGAGCGCGTTCACCAGCGCCAGCGAGGTGCCGGTCAGCACCGCGTGGATCGCGTACAGCGGGTAGGCCACGTACACGAACGCGAACTCGAGGGGCTCGGTGACGCCGGTGACGAAGGCGACCAGCGCGGCGGAGCCCATGATGCCGGCGATGACCTTGCGGTTCTTCGGCTTCGCGGTGTGCACGATCGCCAGCGCGGCGGCGGGCAGGGCGAACATCATGATCGGGAAGAACCCGGTCATGAACGTCCCGGCGGTCGGGTCGCCGTGCAGGAACCGGGCGATGTCGCCGTGCCACACGTCGCCGGACGCGTCGGTGTAGTCGCCGAACTGGAACCACGGCAGCGAGTTGAGCAGGTGGTGCAGGCCGAACGGCAGCAGCAGGCGGTTGAGGGTGCCGAACACGAACCCGCCGACGACGGTCGACCCGGTGACCCAGTCGCCGACCGCGGTGAACCCGGCGTCGAACGCGGGGTAGATGAGCGCCGCGACGACGGCGATGAGCACGGCCGCACCGGCGGTCACGATCGGCACGAAGCGCCGGCCGCCGAAGAACGCCAGGTAGGCCGGCAGCTTGATCCGGTAGTACTTCTGGTACAGCAGGGCGGCGACGAGGCCGATGACGATGCCACCGAGCACCCCGTAGTTGATGAGCTCCTGGCTCGGTGCGTCGAGGCCTTGCTGGACGGCGTGCAGGACGAGCGCGTTGTAGTCGCCGGTGCCGGCCGCGTCGAGCGCCGCGGGGTCCGCGGACCCGAGGACGCCCTCCGCCGTGACGGCGTCGGGCTCGCCGAGGATGTACGGGGACAGCGCGTCGGTCACGCCCTTGAACACCAGGTACCCGACGAGCGCCGCCAGGCCGGTCGAGCCGTCCGACTTGCGGGCGTAGCCCACCGCGACGCCGAGCGCGAACAGGATCGGCAGGTTGCCGATGAGCGCGTTGCCGGCGGCGGCGAGCACGTCGGCGACCGGCAGCAGCCAGTCCGCGTTCGCGCCCAGGCCGTCGGCGCCGAGCATGTCGGGCTGCCCCAGCCGCAGCAGCAGCGCGGCGGCGGGGAGCGAGGCGATCGGGAGCATCAGCGACCGGCCGACGCGCTGCAGCTGCGCGAGGCCGGGGATCCCCCGCTTGGGGGTGTCCACCGTGGTGGCGGTCATGGGGTGTCTCCTCGTCGAGCGTCGGACCCGCAGCCGGGTCCGTCCGGTGCGGGAGGGGTGCTCCGCCGGCTGGTCGCGCCGGCGGTCGGAGCGCGTGCGCCGGGCGGCGGGAGGGGGCCGACTTGCGTGCAGCCCGGCCCGTCCGGCAGGTTGTCTGGACCAGTTGCGGTCAGAGTGGTCTAGACCGGAAGATGTGTCAAGCACCACACCGGCGACCGCCGGGCGGTCCGGTGCCCGGACGACGTCGACCGAGTGGGAGGGTGAGGCCGTGCACGCAGAGCAGCCCCGCACCGCCCCCGCGCCGGCCCCCCGGGCGACGCACAAGCACCAGGCCGTCCGGTCGTACCTCGAGGAGCTCGTCGAGCGCGAGCTGGCCGTCGGGGACGCCGTCCCGTCCGAGCGCGCCCTGTGCGAGCGGTTCGGCGTGTCGCGGATGACGGTCCGGCAGGCCGTGGACGCGCTGGTCGGCGACGGCGTGCTGGTCCGCGAGCAGGGACGCGGCACGTTCGTCGCCCCGCAGCGCATGGACTTCGAGATGCGGCTGACCACGTTCGGCGAGGAGATGCGCCGCCGCGGCATGCGCCCCGACACCCGGGTGCTCGACGCGCTCACCGTGCCCGCGTCGGCGGAGGCGGCCGACGCGCTGGGCACAGAGGCCGGCGCCCCGTTGCACCACCTGTGGCGCGTCCGGTTCGCCGACGGCACGCCGATGAGCATCGAGCAGCTCTGGGTGCCGGTGGCACTGGCGCCGGACCTGTTCGCCGGCGGCCCGCCGCCGAGCCTCTACGACGCGCTGCGCGAGGTCGGGCTCGCCCCGTCGTGGGGCGAGGAGACGCTGACGGCGTCGGAGGCCTCCGACGAGGAGGCCGCGCTGCTCGACCTGCGCGGCACCCGCGCGGTGCTGCGCGCGACCCGCCGCACGTTCAGCTCCGACACCCCGTGCATGTACTCGCGCGCCTGCTACCGCGGGGACCGGTACAGCGTGTGGGTGCCGCTCAGCACGCCGAGCCCCGCGCTCGTCCCGCGCGTGCGCGACGCCGCGCGGTACGACACCGTCGAGGCTGCCCCCGCGCCCGCCGGCGCAGCGGGCGCGGACGCCGGTGCCGCGGCGTCCGCCACGCCCCGCCGCGCCGAGGTCGTCGGGGCACGACCGTGAAACCAGGGAGGACCCGCATGGCACGACCCGACACCGACCAGGCCGCGGCGATCCTCGCCGGGCTCGGCGGGGTGGACAACATCGACGAGATCGAGCCGTGCACCACGCGCCTGCGCTCCCTCGTCAAGGAGCCGTCCCGCGTGGACACGGCCGCCCTGCGTGCGGCCGGGGCGTTCGGGGTCATGGTGTCCGGCAGGGTGGTGCAGGTGGTCATCGGGCCGAGCGTCGACACCCTCGCCCTCGACCTGGCCGACCTGATGTGACCCGCCCCCGCAGACCCCACCGACCGAGCACCGAAGGAGACACACCATGAGCAAGGCCGAGCAGATCCTCGCCGGACTGGGCGGGGACGCCAACATCGTCGACCTGGAGCCGTGCATCACCCGGCTGCGGGTCGAGGTGGAGGACCCGTCGAAGGTCAGCGAGCCCACGCTCAAGGCCGCGGGCGCCATCGCGGTCATGCAGTCCGGCACCGTCGTGCAGGTGATCGTCGGCCCCGAGGCCGACACCCTGGCCTCCGACATCGAGGACCTGCGCTGATGGCGGCCCTGACCGTCCTCGCCCCCGTCGCCGGCGCCGTGCGGGCGCTCGCGGACGTCGACGACCCGGTGTTCTCCGGGGAGATCGTCGGGCCCGGGCTCGCGGTGCAGCCCGACCCGGACACCGGCCACGCCGTCGTCGCGCCGGTCGCCGGCACCGTCGCGAAGCTGCACCCGCACGCGTTCGTGCTGCTCGCCGAGGGCGGGCGCGGGGTGCTGGTGCACCTCGGCATCAACACCGTGCAGCTGGGCGGGGAGGGCTTCACGCTCCACGTCGCCGAGGGGGACGTCGTCGAGCAGGGCCAGCTCCTGGTCGAGTGGGACCCGGCCGCGATCGAGGCCGGCGGCCGCTCCGCGATCTGCCCGGTGATCGGCCTCGAGGCGCAGCCCGACTCGCTGACCCGGCTCGCCGAGCCCGGGACCACGGTCGCCGCGGGCGACCCGCTGCTCTCGCTGGCCTGAGCCGCCCGGGACGGCCGGCCGCGCACGGGTGCGGCCGGCCGTCCGAGGTCCCGGCCCGCGTCCCGGCGCCCGCCCCGGCGCGGACGCCATACTGGGTCGATGCTGCCCCGAGCGTCCACGCGGGACCGGGTCCGCGCCCTGCCGGCGCTGACCGGCAACCTGCCCGAGGTCGACCCCTACGCGCTGCCCGCCGACCCGGTGGAGGCGTTCGAGGAGTGGTTCGCCGCGGCGGTCGACGCGGGCGTGCCGGAGCCGCACGCGATGACCCTGGCGACGGTCGGTCCGGACGGGACGCCGAGCGCGCGGGTGGTGCTGCTGGCGGACCTGGCCGACGGCGCGTGGGTGTTCGCCACCGACGCTCGCACCGTGAAGGCGCGCCAGCTCGCGGGGAACCCGCGCGCGTCGCTGTCGTTCTACTGGCAGCTGCTGGGCCGGCAGGTGCGCGTCGTCGGGACGGCCCGCGTGCTCGACGAGGCGACCTGCGCGGCCGACTTCCTGCGGCGCTCGCCCAGCTCCCGCGCGGCGGCGCTCGCGTCCCGGCCGGGGGAGGTGCTGCACTCGATCGACGAGATGACCAGCGCCGTGGTCGCCGCGCGCGCCCGGGTGGACCGCGAGCCGCGGCTCGTCGTGCCGACCTGGCAGCTCTGGGCGGTCGAGGCCGACGAGGTGGAGCTGTGGCAGGGCGACTCGGACCGCGCGCACCTGCGGGTGCAGTACGAGCGCGCGGACGGCCGGTGGGCGCGGCACCTCGGCTGGCCCTGACCGGGGCTCACGCCCGGGCGGGCGGCGGGGCGTCGGGGGCGACGTCCGAGGCCCGTGCGGCGAGGTCGTGCAGCAGACGCTCGAGCGGTCCGCGGCCGAACGCCGCGCGCCACAGCCAGCACATCCCGGTGACGCCGACGAGGAACGCGAGCCACGTCGCCGCGTCCGGCTCCCACACGACGTCGTCGCCGAGCACCGCGATCGCGACGAGGTGCCCCGTGTACGCGGTCAGCGCGAGGGCGCCGGTCGCGGCGACGGGTGCGACAAGACGCGGTGCGGCGTCCGCGACGACGAGGCTCAGCGCGAGCACGGCGAGCGCCACGCCCGTGTTCGCGACCACCTCCAGCGGTGACGACGAGTGCGGCTCCGTGGTGACGAGGGCCGCCAGGGTGCCGTCGGGCGGGACCGCGCGCGTGAGGAGCGCCGACGCCCCGTGACCGACGACGGCGAGCGCGACGCCGGTGCCGAGCAGCCGGAGCCGGACGCGGGTCGAGCGCAGGTCCGTGCGGCCGACGGCGAGCCCGACGAGGACGTACGCGAACCAGACCACGGCGGGGTAGTACGTGCCGGTGACGATCTCGGTCCACGCGCGGCCGGGGAGCCGCTCGAGCGCCGGGTCGAGCGCGATCCGCAGCACCGGGCTGAGCGCCGCGACCACCGCCGCGGCGACGAGGAGCCGCCGGGGCGGGGTGCCGAGCAGCGGGACGGCGCAGGCGAACAGCACGGCGTACGTGGGGAGGATCACGGCCACCGGTGTGCCGAGCAGCTCGACGAGCACCCCGACCGCCAGCACGAGGAACGCCCGGACGAGCAGCCGGGTGCGCGCCTGGACGCGCCGGGTGCCCGTGACGGCCGCGTGCCCGCCGGACAGCAGCGCGACGGAGACGCCCGACAGCAGCACGAACAGTGCCGCGGGGCGGCCGTCCGCGACCTGGGCGAGCGACCAGGGCCACGGGTCCTGCGGTCCGCCGGGGCCGACGTGGGCGGTGACCATGCCGAGCACGGCGAGGCCGCGCGCCACGTCCACCCCGGCGATCCGCTGCATGCCGTCACGCTAGTGCGTGACGGCCTGTCTCGGACAGCGAGACGCCGCGTACCGCCCACTGGAACGGAGCCACCGCGCCGCCCTACAGTCGGCGGGTGACCGACACGCACCCGGCCGAGGTCTACACCCACGGCCACCACGACAGCGTGCTGCGCTCCCACCGGTGGCGCACCGCGGAGAACTCGGCGGCCTACCTGCTGCCCGCCCTGCGCCCGGGCCTGTCCCTGCTCGACGTGGGCTGCGGCCCCGGCAACCTCACCGTCGACCTCGCGTCGCGCGTCGCACCCGGCGCCGTCGTCGGCGTCGACCGCTCCGAGAAGGTCCTGGAGCTCGCGCGCGAGGAGGCCGCGTCCGCCGGCGCCACCACCGTGACGTTCCAGGAGGGCGACGCGTACGCGCTGCCGTTCGAGGACGGCACGTTCGACGTGACGCACGCCCACCAGGTGCTGCAGCACCTCGTCGACCCCGTGGCAGCGCTGCGGGAGCTGCGGCGGGTCACGAAGCCGGGCGGCGTGGTCGCGGTGCGCGACGCCGACTACTCGGGCATGACCTGGTACCCGCCGTCGCCGACCCTGGACGAGTGGTCCGCGCTGTACCACGAGGTCACGCAGGCCAACGGCGCCGAGGCGGACGCGGGTCGCCGCCTGCACTCCTGGGCGCTGGCCGCGGGCTACGACCCGGACTCCCTCGTCGTCACCGCGGGCGTCTGGTGCTACGCGTCCGCCGAGGACCGCGCCTGGTGGTCCGACCTGTGGGCCGACCGCTGCGTCCAGTCCGACTTCGGGCGGCAGGCCGTCGAGCACGCGCTGGCCGACGAGGTCGGGCTCGAGCAGCTCGCCGTCGGCTGGCGCGAGTGGGGCACCGCCCCCGACGGCTGGTTCGCCGTGCTGCACGGCGAGGTGCTCGCCCGGGTGTGACCGCCGCGCGCGGCTAGGGTGGGCCCGTGCGCATCGCGAGGTTCACCACGGGGGACGACCCCCGCTACGCCCTGGTCGAGGGCGAGCCCGGTCAGGAGCAGCTCGTCGTCATCACCGGCGACCCGATCTACACCCCGGTGCAGCCCACCGGCGAGCGCATCCCGCTCGGCGACGGCGTGCGGCTGCTGGCCCCGGTCATCCCGCGGTCCAAGATCGTCGGCGTCGGCCGCAACTACGTGGACCACGCCGCCGAGATGGGCAACGAGGTGCCGACGGCGCCGCTGCTGTTCCTCAAGCCGAACACCGCGGTGGTCGGCCCGGACGACCCGATCGTGCTGCCGGACTGGACCGAGGAGGTCTCGTACGAGGCCGAGCTCGCCGTCGTCATCGGCAAGGTCACCAAGGACGTCCGCCCCGAGCACGCCCTCAGCCGCGTGTTCGGCTACACCGTCGCCAACGACGTCACCGCCCGCGACGCCCAGCGCACCGACCCGCAGTGGACCCGCGCCAAGGGGTTCGACTCGTCCTGCCCGATCGGCCCCTGGGTCGTCCCGGGGCTCGACGTCGAGGACCTGGCCGTGCGGTCGCGCGTCAACGGCGAGGCCAAGCAGGACGGCCGCACCTCGCAGATGGTGTTCGACGTCGCCGCGCTGATCTCGTACATCTCCGAGGTCTTCACGCTGCTGCCCGGGGACATCATCCTCACCGGCACCCCGGCCGGCGTCGGGCTGCTGGCCGAGCGGGACGTCGTCGAGGTCGAGGTCGAGGAGATCGGCACGCTGCGCAACCCGGTGCTGCGCCGCTCCTGACGGCCGCGCGCCCGCCGGTCCGCCGGTCGGGAGCGCCTCGTGCCCTCGCTAGGGTGGAGGCCGTGAGTCCTGCTGCCCCCGGCTCCGCGCCCGTGCGCGTCCGCTTCTGCCCGTCCCCGACCGGTACGCCGCACGTCGGCCTGATCCGCACCGCGCTGTTCAACTGGGCGTACGCCCGGCACGTCGGCGGCACGTTCGTGTTCCGGATCGAGGACACCGACCCGGCGCGCGACTCCGAGGAGTCGTACCAGCAGCTGCTCGACGCGCTGCGCTGGCTCGGCCTGGACTGGGACGAGGGCGTCGAGGTCGGCGGCCCGCACGAGCCGTACCGGCAGTCGCAGCGCATGGACCTGTACGCGGACGTCGCGCGCCGGCTGGTCGAGGGCGGCTACGCCTACGAGTCGTTCACCACGCCGGAGGAGGTCGAGGCCCGGCACCGCGCCGCCGGCCGCGACCCGAAGCTCGGCTACGACGGCTACGACCGCGACCTCACCGACGAGCAGAGGGCCGCGTACCGCGCCGAGGGCCGCGAGCCCGTGCTGCGGCTGCGCATGCCCGACGAGGACGTGACGTTCACCGACCTCGTCCGCGGCGACGTCACGTTCAAGGCCGGCTCCGTGCCGGACTACGTGATCGTGCGCGGCAACGGCCACCCGCTGTACACGCTGGTCAACCCGATCGACGACGCGCTCATGGGCATCACCCACGTGCTGCGCGGCGAGGACCTGCTGTCCTCCACCCCGCGCCAGGTCGTGCTGTACCGCGCGCTGCTCGAGCTGGGCGTCGCCACCGTCATGCCGCAGTTCGGGCACCTGCCGTACGTCATGGGGGAGGGCAACAAGAAGCTCTCCAAGCGCGACCCCGAGTCGAACCTGTTCCTGCACCGGGAGCGCGGCTTCACGCCCGAGGGGCTGCTGAACTACCTCGCGCTGCTCGGCTGGTCCATCGGCCCGGACCGCGACATCTTCTCGGTCGCCGAGCTGGTCGAGGCGTTCGACGTCGCCGACGTGAACCCGAACCCGGCGCGGTTCGACCTCAAGAAGGCCGAGGCCATCAACGCCGAGCACGTCCGGCTGCTCGCCCCCGACGACTTCCGGGACCGCCTGGTGCCGTACCTGCACCGCGCAGGCCTGGTGCCCGCCGACTCCTACGCGGACCTGTCGCCGGAGCACCGGGCGCTGCTCGACGCCGGCGCCCCGCTCATCCAGACGCGCGTGACGCTGCTCGGCGAGGCCGTCGGGATGCTCGGGTTCCTGTTCGTCGCCGACGACGCGCTCGTGGTGGAGGAGGACGCCCGGGGCGCGCTCAAGGACACCGCCGCGCAAGTGCTCGACGCCGCCACGGAGGCGCTGTCCGCGCTGCCCGCCGACGGGTTCACCACCGAGGCCGTCCAGGAGGCCCTCCAGGCTGCGCTGGTGGACGGGCTGGGCATCAAGCCGCGGTTCGCGTTCACGCCGCTGCGGGTGGCCGTCTCGGGCCGCCGGGTGTCCCCGCCGCTGTTCGAGTCGCTGGAGATCCTGGGCCGCGCGTCGACGCTCGCGCGGGTCGCCGCGCTGCGCGCCACGCTGTGACGGCTCCCGCCCCCGGCCCCCTGGTCGACGGCGTCCTGTTCGACGTCGACGACACCCTCGTGGACACGCACGGGGCGTTCGCCGCGGCGCTCGCCGCCGTCGCGCGGGAGTGGCTGCCGGGCCTGGACCCCGCCCGCGACGCGGAGGTGCTCGCGCACTGGCGGGCCGACGCCCACGGGCGCTACCGGCAGTACACGCGCGGTGAGGTCAGCTACCGCGACCAGCGGAGGGGCCGCGCGAACGACCTGCACGCCGCCTTCGGCGGGCCGGCGCTCGACGACGCGGCCTACGACCGGTGGAACGCCCTGTTCGAGGAGCGGTTCACGGGGGCGTGGGCGGCGCACGAGGACGCCGCGGCGACCGTCCGGCGCCTGCTGGACGCCGGCATCCGGGTCGGGGCGCTCACCAACGCCGCGACCGAGTACCAGGTGCGCAAGCTCACCCGGGCGGGCCTGGCGCAGGACGTCCCGCTGCTGGTCGGCGTCGACACGCTCGGCTTCGGCAAGCCCGACCCCCGGGTGTTCGCCGAGGCGTGCCGCCGGCTCGGCACCGAGCCCGGGCGCACGGCGTACGTGGGGGACGAGCTGGACGTGGACGCCCGCGCCGCCGTGGCCGCCGGTCTGCGGGGGGTGTGGCTCGCCCGGCCCGGGCTCGGGGCGAAGCACGCGAACGCCACGGAGGCGCTGCCCGGGGACGTGGTCATCGGCACCCTCGAGGAGCTGCCGGGCGTGCTGGGGCTCTGAGCGCCGCCGGCCGGTTTGGAGCGCGCCCGTTCCTCCGGTAATGTTCTCGGTCGGCACAGCGTCCACGACGCCGTCCCTCCCACCTGCTCGTCCGGCGCCCCCGCGCACCGGCCGGCGCCGGCCCGGGAAGGCGGAAGAATGGCCGGGATCGCCATTGGGGTATGGTGTAATTGGCAGCACGAGTGATTCTGGTTCACTTAGTCTAGGTTCGAGTCCTGGTACCCCAGCAAGGTTTCCGAGAATGACCCGAGATCGGGTGGTTCGACGAGGCCGAGCAGGATGATGTAGAGTATGACCCGGTCACGCCGCTGCTGCGGTGGGATCGACTAGGCCCCCATCGTCTAGTGGCCTAGGACGCCGCCCTCTCACGGCGGTAACAGGGGTTCGAATCCCCTTGGGGGTACAGAAGAAGGGCCGGTCGCCCACGGGCGGCCGGCCTTTCGCCATTCCCCACGCCGCCTGCGACCCGGCCGCCTGCGATCCGCGTGGCCACGGACACCCCGTCGCATCCCGTACGGCCCACGCCGCCGTCCCGCCCGCCTCCGGCCGCCCAGCACCGCCCGAGGTCGTCAGCTCCACGTGACGACCTCAGCCGCACCTGACGACCTCGACCCGCCCGGGCTGCCGTGCCGTGCTGTGCCCCGCGAGGTCATCCCGCGAGGTCGGCAGTTCGGGTGCGAGGTCGGCAGTCCGAGGTGCCGATCTCGCCTGGGACTGCCGAACTCGCGTGCGCGGGCGCCGGCGCACGGCGCCGCGCCGCGCCGGCGTCACTCCGCCGTGCGGCGCAGGACCTCCGTGAGGCGGTTCGCGGCGGAGACCACCGCTGCGGCGTGCAGGCGGCCGGGCTGGCGCGAGAGACGCTCGACGGGGCCGGAGATCGACACGGCCGCGACGACCCGGCCGGACTGCCCGCGCACCGGGGCGCTGACGCTCGCGACGCCGACCTCGCGCTCGGACACCGACTGCGCCCAGCCGCGGCGGCGGACGCCGGACAGGATCGTCGCGGTGAACTTGGCGCCCTGGAGGCCGCGGTGCAGCCGGTCGGGCTCCTCCCACGCGAGCAGGATCTGGGCGGCGGAGCCGGCGGACATCGTGAGGGTCGCGCCGACGGGGATGGAGTCCCGCAGGCCGATGGGACGCTCGGCGGCGGCCACGCAGATGCGCTGGTCGCCCTGCCGGCGGTAGAGCTGCGCGCTCTCCCCGGTGTGGTCGCGCAGCGCGGCGAGCACCGGGCCGGCCGCGGCGAGCAGCCGGTCCTCGCCGGCGGCGCTGGCGAGCTCGGTCAGCCGCGGCCCCAGGACGAACCTGCCCTGCATGTCGCGCCCCACCAGGCGGTGGTGCTCGAGCGCAACGGCCAGACGGTGGGCCGTCGGACGGGCAAGATGGGTGGCGTTGACCAGCTGCGCGAGGGTGGCGGGTCCGGCCTCGAGGGCGTTGAGGACCGAGGCGGCCTTGTCCAGCACGCCGACTCCGCTAGAGTTGTCCATAGGTCGATATTGGCGTCTCGCTGGCTGAGACGCAAGTGCGACACGGAGAACGGACCCGCGGCGGCCCCCCGCCCGGGCGGACGAGAGGACGGCGACATGGCCGGCACACTGGCGGAGAAGGTGTGGGAGAACCACATCGTGCGGCGCGGCACCGACGGCGCGCCGGACCTGCTCTACATCGACCTGCACCTGGTGCACGAGGTCACCAGCCCGCAGGCGTTCGAGGGCCTGCGGCTCGCCGGCCGGAAGGTCCGCCGCCCGGACCTCACCCTCGCCACCGAGGACCACAACACCCCGACGCTCGACATCGACCTGCCGATCGCCGACCTCACCTCGCGCACGCAGATCGACACGCTGCGCAGCAACGCGAAGGAGTTCGGCGTCCGGCTGCACTCCCTCGGCGACGCGGACCAGGGGATCGTGCACCAGGTCGGCCCGCAGCTCGGCCTGACCATGCCGGGCCTCACCGTCGTGTGCGGCGACTCCCACACGTCGACGCACGGGGCCTTCGGGGCCCTGGCGTTCGGCATCGGCACCTCCGAGGTCGAGCACGTGCTCGCCACCCAGACGCTGCCGCTGGCGCCCTTCAAGACGATGGCGATCACCGTCAACGGCTCCCTGCCGCTCGGCGCCACCGCGAAGGACATCATCCTGGCGGTCATCGCGAAGATCGGGACCGGCGGCGGCCAGGGCTACGTCCTGGAGTACCGCGGCGAGGCCATCCGGAGCCTGTCGATGGAGGGCCGGATGACGATCTGCAACATGTCGATCGAGGCCGGTGCGCGCGCGGGCATGATCGCCCCCGACCGGACCACGTTCGAGTACCTGAAGGGCCGCCCGCACGCCCCCACCGGCGCCGACTGGGACGCCGCCGTCGCGTACTGGGAGACGCTGCGCTCCGACGACGACGCGGTGTTCGACGCCGAGGTCGTCATCGAGGCCGCGGACCTCGAGCCGTTCGTCACCTGGGGCACCAACCCGGGCCAGGGCCTCCCGCTGTCCGGGTCGGTCCCGGTGCCCGAGCAGATCGCGGACGCCAACGAGCGCGTCGCCGCCGAGCGCGCCATCGAGTACATGGGCCTGACGCCCGGCCAGCCGCTGCGCGAGATCGCCGTCGACACGGTGTTCATCGGCTCCTGCACCAACGGCCGCATCGAGGACCTGCGCGCGGCCGCGAAGATCGTGCGCGGGAAGAAGAAGGCCGACTCGGTGCGCGTCCTGGTCGTCCCGTCCTCCGCCCGGGTGCGGCTGCAGGCCGAGGCCGAGGGGCTCGACAGGATCTTCCTCGACTTCGGCGCGGAGTGGCGCAACGCCGGCTGCTCGATGTGCCTGGGCATGAACCCCGACCAGCTCGCGCCGGGGGAGCGGTCCGCGTCGACGTCGAACCGCAACTTCGAGGGCCGGCAGGGCAAGGGCGGCCGGACGCACCTGGTGTCGCCGCTGGTCGCCGCCGCGACCGCCATCCGCGGCACGCTCTCGTCTGTCTCCGACCTCGGCCCCGACGTCGCGGTGCCGGACGGCTCGCCGCTGGACCTCCAGCCGGCCTGAGCCCCGCCGCCCCGACGCCCCCCCACGACCCCAGGATCGAGAACCCTCATGGAGAAGTTCACCCAGCACACCGGCGTCGGCGTCCCGCTGCGCCGCAGCAACGTCGACACCGACCAGATCATCCCGGCCGTCTACCTCAAGCGGGTGACCCGCACGGGGTTCGAGGACGCGCTGTTCGCCGCGTGGCGGAACGACCCGGAGTTCCTGCTCAACCAGGACGCGTACAAGGCGGGCTCGGTGCTGGTCGCCGGCCCCGACTTCGGCACCGGGTCCTCCCGCGAGCACGCCGTGTGGGCGCTGAAGGACTACGGCTTCCGGGTCGTCCTGTCCGCCCGGTTCGCCGACATCTTCCGCGGCAACTCCGGCAAGCAGGGGCTGCTCGCGGCCCAGGTCGCGCAGGAGGACATCGAGCTGATCTGGAAGATCCTCGAGACCAAGCCGGGCACCGAGGTGACCGTGGACCTCGGCACCCGCACCGTCACGTGCGACGACGTCGTGGTGCCGTTCCAGGTGGACGACTACACGCGCTGGCGCCTCATGGAGGGCCTGGACGACATCGGCCTCACGCTGCAGCACGAGGGCGAGATCACGGCGTTCGAGGCCACCCGGGACGCCTGGCGGCCGAAGACGCTGCCGGCCAAGCACCTGCCCCCGGTCGAGATCAAGGCCGCCCGCCCGGTCGAGGTCGCGATCGGCCGCCGCCCCGGCCTCTGACCCTCCCGCCCCGCCCGCACGCACCCGCACCCCACCCGGACCCCACCCGCTGAGTTCGGCAGTCCCAGGCGAGGTCGGCACCTGGAGCTGCCGCCCTCGCGCCCGGACTGCCGAACTCGCGGGAACGGCGCGGGCGGGTGGGTTGTGGAGGTTTGGGGTACGGGGACGGGCCTGCGCGGCGCGGGGGCGTGATCGCGCGCCGGCGTGCGTCACCATGGGGGGATGACCGATCTGCTGTACGTCCACGGCGGCACGCCCCTGTCGGGCGAGATCACCGTCCGGGGCGCCAAGAACTTCGTCTCGAAGGCGATGGTCGCCTCGCTGCTCGGGGAGACGCCGAGCGAGCTGCGCAACGTCCCGCAGATCCGCGACGTCGCCGTCGTGACCGGCCTGCTGGAGCTGCACGGCGTGCGGGTCGGCGCGGACGCCGAGGCCGGCGTGCTGCGGCTCGACCCGACGGACGTGGAGTCCGCGCACGTCGCCGACATCGACGCGCACGCGGGCTCCAGCCGCATCCCGATCCTGTTCTGCGGGCCGCTGCTGCACCGCCTCGGCGAGGCGTTCATCCCGGACCTGGGCGGCTGCCGGATCGGCGACCGGCCGATCAACTACCACCTCGACATCCTGCGCCAGTTCGGGGCCGTGGTGGACAAGCGCGACAACGGCATCCACATCCGCGCTCCGCGCCGCCTCCAGGGCACCAAGATCACGCTGCCGTACCCCAGCGTCGGGGCCACCGAGCAGCTGCTGCTGACCGCCGTGCGCGCCGAGGGCATCACCGAGCTGACGAACGCCGCCATCGAGCCCGAGATCATGGACCTCATCAACGTCCTGCAGAAGATGGGCGCGATCATCTCGGTCGACACGGACCGGGTCATCCGGATCGAGGGCGTCGACCGGCTCGTCGGGTTCCGGCACACCGCGCTCGCGGACCGGATCGAGGCCGCGTCCTGGGCCTCGGCGGCGCTCGCCACGGGTGGCGACATCCTGGTCCGCGGCGCCACCCAGCCCGAGATGACCACGTTCCTCAACACGTTCCGCAAGGTCGGCGGCGAGTTCACGGTCGACGACGACGGCATCCGGTTCTTCCACCCCGGCGGCGACCTGTCCTCGATCGTGCTCGAGACCGACGTCCACCCCGGCTTCATGACCGACTGGCAGCAGCCGCTGGTCGTCGCGCTGACGCAGGCCAAGGGCCTGTCGATCGTGCACGAGACCGTGTACGAGAACCGGTTCGGGTTCACGGACGCGCTGCGGGGCATGGGCGCGACGATCCAGGTCTACAAGGAGTGCCTGGGCGGCCGGCCGTGCCGGTTCGGGCAGCGCAACTTCTACCACTCGGCCGTCGTCTCGGGTCCGACGCCGCTGGCCGCCGCGGACATCGAGGTGCCGGACCTGCGGGGCGGGTTCAGCCACCTGATCGCGGCGCTGGCCGCCAAGGGCACGTCGGCGGTGCGCGGCATCAGCCTGATCGACCGGGGCTACGAGCGCTTCACGGACAAGCTCGCGGCGCTCGGTGCGGAGTTCGACCGGGGCTGACGCCCGGACGGCTCAGCTCCGCGGCCGGCTCAGCTCCGCGTCCGGTCGCGGAACTCGTGCGGGCTGTGCGCCTGCGTCCCGGACACCTGCGCGACGATCTCGCCGGCGACGTCCCGCATCTTGCTGTTCCGGTGCTGCGACGCCCGCCGCAGGATCGCGAACGCCTCCTCCGGGCCGCAGCGGTTCTGCGCCATCACCACGCCGAGGGCCTGGTCGATGACCGCGCGCGACGCCATCGCCTGGCGCAGGTCGGTGTTGAGGCGGGCCTGCTCCTCGGCGCGCGCGGCGACCACCACGGCCCGCGCGGCGTCGTCGGCGAGGCGCGCGACGTCGTCCAGGACGTCCTCGTCCCACTCGCCGGGCGTGGTCCGGTACAGGTCGATCGCGAGCTCGAGCGCGCTGCGGGGCACGACGGTCGCCGGGAGCGCGGCCGCGGCGAGGAAGCCCACGCGCACCGTCTCGGCGCGCCACGCCGGCCACCGCTGCTCCCCGGCGACGTCCGGGACGGTGATGCGCCGCCCGACGCGCGCGGCCTCCAGGCACGGGCCGTCGCCCGCGGCCTGCTCCGCCCGGTCGCACGCCGCCGCACGCTCGTCGGCGGCCGCGGCCACGGTCGACTGCCCCTCGAGCCGCACGGTGATCGCGGCGGACGACCCGGGGCCGCCGCGGTCCGCCGCGCGCCGCACGATCGCGTCGAGCAGCGCGTCCACCGGGACCGTGGCGACGAGCAGGCCGTGGAGCTCGTCGAGGATCCCGGTCCGCCACGCCTCGGCGTCCGCGGCCGGGGCGTGCGCGAGCGACCCGCCGGGCGTCGGGACGGTCGGCTCGGCCACCGTCACTCGCCGTCCGGCTCGTCCCCGCCCGTCCGGCCGGGTTCTGCCTCGTAGGCGGCCTCGGGTCCGTCGCCCTCCGAGCCGGGGGTGCTCGCCTCGGCCACGTCGTCGGGGTCCCCGTCGGGCAGCACGCCCTCGGGGCGGTCCGTCGGCTGGTCGCTCACGTCGGTCCTCCTCGGGTGCGGGTGCCTCACATGCTGCTGCGTGCGGCGGGTCCCCGCATCTCGGGACGGCCCCCGGCGGGCGGCAGGATCCGCAGCGCGACGCCCGCGTTGTCGCAGCGCCGGCGCAGGCGCGCCAGGTGCAGGGCGGCGACCGGGCCGAGCCGGCGCAGGTGCGACGCGTCGACGACGAGCATGCCGCGGGGCGGCACGGCCCGCAGGGCGTCCGCGAACCCGGCGACGAGCGCCGGCGCGGTCGCGGCGTCGGCCTCCCCGTCGAGCGCCACGAGCACGGACCGGCCGTCCAGGCGGTGCCGCACGACCAGGGGCGCCGGCGCGTCGGCCGTGCGTCCCGCGCCGTCGGAGTGCGCGCCCGCGTCGACGAGGCTCGCGAGGGCGCCGTCCAGCAGGTCCCGCGGGTCGGTGTCGCGCCGGCGGCCGGGCAGCGCGCTGAGCATCCGCTCCGCCACGGTGCGCACCTTGACGTTCAGGTGCTCGGAGTGCCACCGCAGCAGCTCGAACGCCGCCGGGCCGTCGAGCCCGTAGGCGAGCATCGCGGCGCCCTTGGCCTGGTCGATGACCTCGCGCGACGCGATCGCGGCGGTGAGCATCTCGTCCGCCCGCCGCGCGGCGGTCGCGCCGATCTCGGCGCCCAGGTCGACGAGCAGGCCCAGCAGCTGGAGGCCGCGTCCCTCGCCGGCGGGCGGGCACTCCACCGCGGGCGAGCCGTCGACGCGGGAGTCGGCCCGGACCCCGGCTGCGGCCCGGTGCTCCGCGGGTGCCGCGGACCCGTCGGTCCGCGTCCCGCCGGCCGCGGGGCGGGACCCGCGCGCGTGCCGCTCGTCCAGACCGGGCGCCAGCACCGCCAGCACCACGCGCTCCGTGCCCGACGCGTCGACGAGGCGGTACCGGACGCTGCGTCCCTCGCCGGGCGCGGGGGGCGCGGCGCGCAGCACCGCCTCCAGGGCGGGGCGGTCGTCGCGGTGGCAGTGCGCCAGCATCAGCGACGTCGACGGGACCACGTCGCCCGGTTCGAACCCGTGGAGGCGGAAGACGGGCTCGGACCAGACGAGGGCGTCGTCGCCGAGCAGGTGGAAGGTGCCGGGTGCCGTGGTGGTGCGGCGCTCCGCGGGGGACGAGGCGCGGGTGGTGAGGGACATGCGTGCTCCGGAGCCGGGGCGCGACGTGCGTGAGGGCGCGACGCGCTGGTGTCCCGTGCGGCTCGCTTCGTCCCAACGACGCCCGGGCGCCCCGCGGCTCGGCCGCGAGGACGGTCCGATAGTGCCAAATGCGCCCGCCGATCGCACGCCGACGCTCCTGCCAGCGGTTGCGCGGTTCCCGGGCGGGCCTACGCTGTGCCGCCGCGTCGGCCACCCGGAGGGGCGCGTGCGGCCGCCCGGGTAGCATCGGCTCCCGTGCACCCGCCCCGCGCCAACCGCGCCTACCGCAACGTCGCCCGTGTGCTGCGACCCGTGCTGTACGCGATCACGCGTCGCGACTGGCGCGGTGCCGAGCACCTCCCGGCGGGCGGGTTCATCGCCGCGGGCAACCACATGACGAACGTCGACCCGGTCACCTTCGCGCACTTCCTGTACGACAACGGGGTCGCGCCGAAGATCCTCGCCAAGTCGTCGCTGTTCTCGGTGCCGGTGGGGGGCTGGGTGCTGCGGACCAGCGGCCAGATCCCGGTGTACCGGAACACCTCCCAGGCCGGCGACTCCCTGCGGGCCGCCGAGCAGGCGCTGCGGGCGGGGGAGTGCGTCGCGGTCTTCCCCGAGGGCACGCTCACGCGCGACCCGGACCTGTGGCCGATGGTGGCGAAGACCGGCGTCGCCCGCCTCGCGCTGACGACCCGCGTCCCCGTCGTGCCGATCGCGCAGTGGGGGCCGCAGCTGCTGCTCGGCCGCTACGCGAAGGTGTTCAAGCCGATCCCCCCGAAGCGCGTGACCGTGCTGGCCGGACCGCCCGTCGACCTCGCTGACCTGTACGACCGCCCGCTGGACGCCGCGACGCTGCGCGAGGCGACCGCCCGGGTGATGGCGGCGATCACCGCGCTGCTGGCCGACGTGCGCGGCGAGACGCCCCCCGAGCGGCCGTACGACATGCGCCGCGCCGGGGGCGGTGCCGGGGCGGCCGGGCCTGCCGCCCCCACGGCGGACGGGGCCGCGTGACGCGCGCTGCCGTCCTCGGCGCCGGTGCGTGGGGCACGACGTTCGCGGCCGTGCTCGCCGACGCGGGCTGCGACGTCACCGTCTGGGGGCGCGACGCCGCCGTGTGCGCCGAGATCGCCGGGTCGCGCCGCAACGAGCGGTACCTGCCGGGGGTCGACCTGCCCGCGCGCGTGACGGCCGACCCGGACCCGGTCGCCGCGGTGGCGGGCGCGGACGTCGTCGCCGTCGCGGTGCCGTCGCAGTCCGCCCGGGCGACGCTCGCCCCGCTGGCCGGCCGGCTCGACCCGGGCGCCGTCGCGGTCTCCCTCATGAAGGGGGTCGAGCTCGCGACGGACCGTCGGATGAGCGAGGTCGTGGCCGAGGCTCTCGACCTGGAGCCGGCCCGGGTGGCGGTGCTGTCGGGCCCGAACCTCGCCTCGGAGATCGCCGCCCGCCAGCCGACGGCCACCGTCGTCGCGTCGTCGGACGCCGGCACCGCCGAGCGCGTCGCCGCCGCGTGCGCGTCCGGGTACTTCCGGCCCTACACCAACGACGACGTGGTGGGCGTCGAGCTGTGCGGGGCCGTGAAGAACGTCATCGCGCTCGCGGTCGGGATCTCCCAGGGCCGCGGCCTGGGCTACAACACGATGGCGACCGTCATCACGCGCGGCCTCGTGGAGATCACGCGTCTCGGCCTGGCGCTCGGTGCGAGGGCGGAGACGTTCCCCGGCCTCGCGGGCATGGGTGACCTCATGGCGACGTGCGCGTCGCCGGACTCCCGCAACCACCGCCTGGGCCTGCGCATCGGCCAGGGGATGACGCTCGACGAGGCGGTCACGGCCACCGGCGGCACCGCGGAGGGCGTGAAGTCCTCGCGCTCGGTGCTGGACCTCGCGGAGCGCGCGGGCGTCGAGATGCCGATCACCGCCGCTGTCGTGCAGGTGCTGCACGAGGGCCTGCCGGTGGACGCGCTGGCGCCGCTGCTGCTGGGGCGCCCGCGCAAGGCGGAGGGCCTCTAGGCCGCGCGGCGGCGGGCGCCCCTCAGCCGCGCCCGGTGCCGACGACGGGCTCCTGCGGCTGCACGACCGCCGCGACCAGCGCCTCGATCGCGAACTCGCTGGTCCGCGCCAGCTCCACGTCGTCGCGGGCCAGCAGCCACTGCACCTGGAGCCCGTCCATGACCGCGAGGATGGCGGCGGCGGCACGGCCGACCGTGTCGGGCTCGGTCACGCCGCGCTCGGCGCAGACCTCCCGGAACGCGTCGGCGATCTCGGCGCGCAGCGTGCGGTAGCGCTCCTCGAAGTACGCGCGCGCGGGGTGGTCGTCGGTCACGGACTCGGCGGACAGCACCGCGTAGGCCTGGACGATGCCGGGCCGCTCCTCGTTGGCGAACGCGGTCCGCACGAGGTGGCGGAACAGCTCGATGCCGCCGGGGATGTGCTGCTCGGCGAGCCCCTCGACGTCGGACTGGTCGCGGAAGCGCAGCACCTCGACGAGGAGCTGGTCCTTGGACCCGAAGTGGTGGAGGATCCCCGCGTGCGTCATGCCGACCTGCTCGGCGATCTCCGTGAGCGGGCCGTTGTTGTAGCCCTTGCTGCCGAACGTCGTCATGGCGGCGGTCAGGATGCGCCGCCGGCGCTCCAGGGTCTCCGGGCGCGGCCGGACGGGCCGCTTCGCCGAGCTCATGGCTGTCTCACTTCCTCTGCCGCCGCGCCCGCCGGCGTGGTCGCGCGCCGATCGTAGCGGCCGGGGCTGCTGCCGACCGGGACCCGCCTGCCGTGACCAACTCGTGATCTCCGGGGCCTGGCGGACACTTACTGACAGTGTAGTAACGTTCCGCGCAGCACGACCGCGAGGACGCGGCGTGACCTCAGACGCCGGCTGCGTCCCGGCGCCGTTTCGAAGGAGAAACCATGAGGGTGAAGTACCCGGCGGTCGCGCTCGGCGTGGCCGCCGCCCTGGCACTGACGGCCTGCTCCGGCGGGTCGGGCGGGGCGGGCGACGAGGGCAGCAGCACCGGCGGCACCGGGGCCCCGCTGACCATCGCCAAGCCGGACGGCGCCATCGCCACCGAGTCGAACAACCCGTGGGTCGGCGACGCCTCGGGCATGAAGCTCGGCTACATCAACGCGATCCTGGAGCCGCTGGGGTTCGTCAACCTCATCGACCCCAGCGACGACGTCACGCCGTGGCTCGCCCAGGAGATCACCTGGAACGACGACTACACCGCGGTCACGCTCGTGGCCCGCGACGGCGTCACCTGGAACGACGGCGAGGACTTCACCGCCGACGACATCGCGTACACGTTCACGCTGCTCAAGGACAAGCCGGAGCTCGACAACGCGGCGCTCGGCATCGAGGACGTCGCGCTCGACGGGGACACCGTCACGATCTCCTTCGCCGCGTCGATGTTCGCCAAGCAGGACAAGGTCCTGCACAAGCTCATCGTCCCGAAGCACATCTGGGAGGACGTCGCCGACCCGGCCACGGACCCGAACCTCGAGCCCGTCGGCACCGGCCCGTACGTGCTGTCGCAGTTCTCCTCGCAGAGCGTCGAGCTCACCGCGCGGGACGACTACTGGGGCGGGGAGCTGGCCGCGCCGACGCTGTACTACGTGTCGTACAACGACAACACCGCGCTCACCACGGCGCTGGCCAACGGTGAGGCCGACTGGGCGCAGGCGTTCATCCCCAACGTGCAGTCCGCGTACCTCGACAAGGACGACGCGAACGTCTACTGGGCGGCCGCGGGCCTCGGCATCGACGCGATGTTCGTCAACACGCAGACCAAGCCGTTCAACGACGTCGCGTTCCGCCAGGCGATGAACCTCGTCGTCGACCGCACCAAGCACCAGGCGATCGCGCGGGAGGGCGGCGTGCCGGAGCTCACCTCGGTGACCGGCCTGCCCACCCCCGCGGGCGACCCGTTCATCGCCGACGACTTCGCCGGCGAGACGTACGGCGTCGACGTCGACGGGGCCAAGGAGATCCTCACGGACGCCGGCTACACCTGGGACGGCGACGCCCTCGTCGACCCCGACGGCGAGCCCGTCACGTTCGAGCTGAGCGTCCCGCAGGGCTGGAGCGACTACGTCACCGGCATCTCGCTGATCGCCGACTCGGCCAAGGAGCTGGGCGTCGAGGCCACGGTCGACACCCCGGACGCCGACACCTGGTGGGCCATGAAGTCCGAGGGCGACTTCCAGGCGATCCTGCACTGGACCGACACCGGCGCCACGCCGTACGACCTGTACAGCGACATCATGGACGGCCGGTGGCTGAAGCCGCTCGGCGAGGCCGCGGACTACAACTTCGGGCGGTTCGACAGCCCGGAGGCCACGGCGGCGCTCGACACCTACGCCACCGCGACGGACGACGCCGCGCGCGCCGAGGCCCTGGCGGAGGTCCAGCAGATCTTCGTCGAGCAGGTGCCCGCGCTGCCGATCGGCACCCGCCCGTTCATCGGCGAGTACAACACGCGCAGCTACGTCGGCTGGCCGGGCGAGGACGACCCGTACGCCAACCCCGACCCGACGCAGCCCACCGCCGCGCTGATCCTCACCAGCCTGGAGCCGGCGAGCTGACGCGCCGCTGCGGCCGGCCGGCGACGGGACCTCGTCCCCGCCGCCGGCCGGCCGCAGCCGTGCCGGGCAGACGGGCGGGCCACGGGTCCGCGGGAAGACGGGAAGGTGCAGTGACGACGACCAACGACGTGCTGACGGTGTCGGACTTCAGCGTCGTGTACGACGTGGACCCGCCGGTGGAGGCGGTCCGGGAGGTGTCGCTCAGCGTCCACCGGGGCGAGATCCTCGGCCTCGCGGGCGAGTCCGGGTGCGGCAAGACCACGCTGGCGTACGGCGTGCAGCGCCTGCTGAAGGCGCCCGCGGTGATCGCGGGCGGCTCGGCGACGTTCCACGACGCCTCCGGGGCGGACATCGACCTCGGGGCGCTCAGCGACGCCGAGATGCGGGCGTTCCGGTGGGACAAGGCCTCGATGGTGTTCCAGGGCGCGATGAACGCGCTGAACCCCGTCGTGGCGATCGGCAAGCAGCTCGACGACGTGTTCCGCACCCACCGGCCCGCGATGCCGAAGGCCGAGCGCCGGCGCGAGTGCGGCGACCTGCTCGACATGGTCGGCGTCGGCCGCGAGCGGCTGCGGTCCTTCCCGCACGAGCTCTCCGGCGGCATGCGCCAGCGCGTCATGATCGCGATGGCGCTCGCCCTGCGGCCGCAGCTCATGATCATGGACGAGCCGACCACCGCCCTCGACGTGCTCGTGCAGCGCGAGATCCTGCAGCAGATCTCGGACCTGCGCCGCGAGCTCGGGTTCTCGGTCGTGTTCATCACGCACGACCTGCCGCTGCTGCTCGAGATCAGCGACCGGATCGCCGTCATGCGCGAGGGCCGCATCGTCGAGCTCGACACCGCCGAGAACATCTACCGCCACGCGCAGCACCCCTACACGCAGCGGCTGCTCGGGTCGTTCCCGAGCCTGACCGGCGAGCGCGGGGACTTCGTGCGGACGGGCAGCGCCGAGGAGGCCGCACGATGACCACCAGCACGCTGGAGCTCCGCGGCGTCACCAAGCGCTACCGCGTCCGGGGGGCGGGGGACATGCTCGCGCTCGACGACGTGTCGTTCACGCTCACGTCCGGGCAGACGATCGCCCTGGTCGGGCAGAGCGGCAGCGGCAAGTCCACGATCGCCAAGATCATCACGCAGCTCGAGCGGGAGACCAGCGGCGAGGTGCTGCTGGACGGCGCCCCGATCCCGCGCCGGGGCCGGGCGCTGCGCCGCTACCGGCAGCAGGTGCGGATGGTGTTCCAGGACCCGTTCGCCTCGCTGAACCCGTACCACACCATCCGCCACCACGTGGAGCGCCCCCTGCGGCTGGACCGCGTGGTCCCGCCCGACGAGGTGGACGCGGAGGTGGTGCGGCTGCTCGAGCGCGTCCACCTGGACCCGCCCGCCGTCGTCGACCGCCGCCCGCACGAGCTGTCGGGCGGCCAGCGCCAGCGCGTCGCCATCGCCCGCGCGCTGGCGTCCCGGCCGTCGCTGCTCGTCGCCGACGAGCCGGTGTCGATGCTCGACGTGTCGATCCGGCTCGGCGTGCTCAACCTGCTGGCCGAGCTGCAGCGCGAGTCGGACCTCGGCGTCCTCTACATCACGCACGACCTCGCCACGGCCCGGCACTTCAGCGACGAGATCATGGTCCTGCACCACGGCGTCGTCGTGGAGAGCGGCCCCGCGGACGACGTGATCCTGCGCCCGCAGCACCCCTACACCCGCGCGCTGCGGGACGCCTCGCCCGACCCGGACACGCACTTCGCCGGCCCGGCGACGTCGACTGCCAGGAGCTGACCGCCGTGAGATTCGCCGTGCGCCGCGCCGTGTTCTACCTGTTCACGGCATGGGCGGCCATCACCATCAACTTCTTCCTGCCCCGCATGATGAAGGGCGACCCCGTCTCGGCCTACCTCCAGAAGAACCAGGGCCGCATCAGCCCGGACGCCGCCGACTCGCTGCGGACGCTGTTCGGGCTCGACGACGGGAAGTCGCTGCTGCAGCAGTACGCCGACTACTGGGGGCTGCTGCTGCGCGGGGACCTCGGCCGGTCGTTCTCCAAGGGGCTCGCGCCCGTCACCGACGTCATCGCGACCGCCCTGCCGTGGACCGTCGGGCTGGTGGGCATCGCCACCGTCCTGAGCTTCTTCCTCGGCACCGGGCTGGGGTCGTGGATCGGGTGGCGCCGCGGCAGCCGCGCGGACGCCCTCGTCCCCGTCGCCACGTTCTTCTCGACCGTGCCGTACTTCTGGATGGGCCTCATCGCCATCGCGGTGTTCTCCACCACGCTCGGCTGGTTCCCCGCGTCGCACGCCTACGACAAGGGCAGCACCCCCGCCCTCACGTTCGACTTCGTCGGGCAGGTGGTCCAGCACGGCACCCTGCCGGCGCTGACGATCGTGCTCGCGTCGCTGGGCGGCTGGATCCTCGGGATGCGCAACATGATGGTCACCGTCCTCGACGAGGACTACGTGACGGTCGCCGAGGCCAAGGGCCTGTCCCCGCGGCGCGTGATGGTGAACTACGCCGCCCGCAACGCGGTGCTCCCGCAGCTGTCGTCGTTCGCGCTGTCGCTCGGGTTCATCGTCGGCGGCACGCTCGTCATGGAGCTGGTGTTCTCCTACCCCGGCGTGGGCAAGCTGCTGCTCGACGCCACGACCGCGAAGGACTACCCGCTCATGCAGGGGCTGTTCCTCGTCATCACGCTGACCGTGCTGGTCGCGAACATCCTGGCGGACGTCGCGTACGCCGTCCTCGACCCGCGCACCCGCCAGACGGAGGGCTGAGCCATGACGTTCCCCACCACCACCGCCACCGAGGAGGCCGCGGCCCCCGTCGCCCCCGGGCCGGCGGGACCGGCGTCCCGCGGCACGGGCGCCGCGGCGCGGCTCGGCCGGGCGTTCGCGATGTTCCGCAACGGCAAGTCCCTGACGGGGCTCGCGATCCTCGGGTTCTTCGTCCTGCTGGCCGTCTTCGGTGACCTCATCGCCCCGTACGGCCCGCTCGACAAGGACTTTGACGCGCTCCGCCAGCCGCCGTCCGCCCAGCACTGGCTCGGCACCACGCACATGGGCGAGGACGTCTTCAGCCAGATCGTCCTGGGCACCCGCGGCGTGCTCGTCGTCGGGTTCAGCGCCGGCGTCATCGCGACCCTCGTCGCGGTGGCCGTGGGCGTGACCGCCGGCTACGTCGCCGGGTGGCGCAGCGAGTCGCTGTCCGCGCTGACCAACGTGTTCCTCGTGCTGCCCGGCCTGCCGCTGATGATCATCGTGGCCTCCCAGTACGACAACCCGAGCCTGCTGCTCATCTCCGCGGTGCTCGCCATCACCGGCTGGGCGTGGGGCGGGCGCGTGCTGCGCGCGCAGACGATGTCGCTGCGCAACCGGGACTTCGTGCAGGCCGCGCGGGCCAACGGCGAGCCGCTCCACCGCATCATCGCGGTCGAGATGCTCCCGAACCTGACGGCGATCATCGCCTCGTCGTTCGTCGGGACCGTGACCGCCGCGGTGCTGGGCCTCACGACGCTGGCGTTCATCGGGGTCATCCCCATCACGAACCTCAACTGGGGCACGATCCTGTACTGGGCGCAGCAGAACGGCGCGTTCCCCGACTTCTGGTGGTGGTACGTGCCGGCCGGGCTGTGCATCGCGCTGCTCGGCATGGCGCTGTCGCTCATCAACTTCGGCATCGACGAGTACGTGAACCCGCGGCTGCGGTCCGCCGGGGAGCGGGCCCGCGCGATGCGCAAGCGCGGCCTGCGCCCCACCAGCGGCGTCACCGCCGTGCGCCCCGCCCCGCACCACCCGCCGCACCCGCGGCAGCACTCCGAGCAGAAGGACCCCTCGTGACCGAGACCACCACCGCCGCCTACCTCGACGCCGCCCTGCCCGTGGCCGACCGGGTCCGGGACCTGCTGGACCGCATGACCGTCGAGGAGAAGGTCGGGCAGATGCTGCAGCTCGACGCCCGCGACGACGTGGCCGACCACGTGCTGCGGCGGCTCGCCGGGTCGCTGCTGCACGCCTCGCCGGAGCGGCTGGCGCTCGCGCACGAGCTCGTCGACTCCACGCGGCTGCGCATCCCGCTGCTGGTCGGCGAGGACTGCATCCACGGGCACTCGTTCTGGGTGGGGGCGACGATCTTCCCCACGCAGCTCGGGATGGCCGCGAGCTGGGACCCGGCGCTGGTCGAGCGGGTCGCCCGGGCCACCGCGCGGGAGGTCGCCCCCACCGGCGTGCACTGGACGTTCAGCCCGGTGCTCTGCATCACCCGCGACCTGCGCTGGGGCCGCGTCGACGAGACGTTCGGCGAGGACCCGCACCTCATCGGGGAGCTCGCCTCCGCGATGGTCCGCGGCTACCAGGGCGACGGCCTGGCCGACCCGACCGCGATCCTCGCCACCGCGAAGCACTTCGCCGGGTACTCCGAGACGCAGGGCGGCCGGGACGCCTCCGAGGCGGACATCTCGCGGCGCAAGCTGCGGTCGTGGTTCCTGCCCCCGTTCGAGCGGGTGGCCCGGGAGGGCTGCGCGACGTTCATGCTCGGCTACCAGACCACCGACGGCGTGCCGATCACCGTCAACGACTGGCTGCTCAACGAGGTGCTGCGCGGCGAGTGGGGCTACACCGGCACGCTCGTCACCGACTGGGACAACGTCGGGCGCATGGTCTGGGAGCAGAAGGTGCAGCCCGACTACGCGCACGCCGCCGCCGCCGCGGTGAAGGCCGGCAACGACATGGTCATGACGACGCCGCGGTTCTTCGAGGGCGCGCTGGAGGCGATCGAGCGGGGTCTGCTGACCGAGGCGGACCTCGAGCCCGCGGTCGCCCGCATTCTCACGCTGAAGTTCCGGCTCGGGCTGTTCGAGGACCCGCGCCGCCCCGACCCGGCCACCCAGGCCGCCGTCATCGGCAGCGCCGACCACGCCGCGCTCAACCTCGAGGTCGCGCGGCGCTCGCTGGTGCTGCTGCGCAACGAGGGCGCCGTGCTGCCGCTGGCCGGCGGCTGCACGCCCGGGACCGCTGCGGCGCCCGGAGCGCCCGTGCCGCCGGGCGGCGCTGCCGCGGTCCGTTCGGAGGCTCCGACGGGCGCCGGCAGCCGGCGGATCGCCGTCGTCGGGCCGCTCGCCGACGACGCGCAGACGCAGCTCGGCGACTGGGCGGGCTCGTCCGGCCAGGCCGACTGGCTGCCCGACGGCCAGCCGCGCGACATGATCACGACGGTGCTGGACGGCCTGCGGGCCGCCGTCCCCGAGGGCTGGGTGGTCGACCACGCCCGCGGTGCGGAGATCCTCACGCTGGAGCCCGACCCGGAGGGGGCGACGTTCCCCGACGGGCAGCCGCGCCCGCCGGTCGTCGTGCCCGCCGAGCCGGACGAGGCGATGATCGCCGAGGCGGTCGCGGCGGCGCGCGATGCGGACTACGTGGTCGCCGTCGTGGGGGACCGCATCGAGCTGGTCGGGGAGGGGCGCTCCACCGCGACCCTCGAGCTCGTCGGCGGGCAGGTCGCCCTGCTCGACGCCCTCGCCGCGACCGGGACGCCGCTCGTCGTGGTGCTGCTGGCCTCGAAGCCGCTGGTGCTGCCCGAGTCGGCGCTCGGGGCGGACGCCCTCGTGTGGGCCGCGAACCCCGGCATGCAGGGCGGCCGGGCGCTCGCGGAGCTGCTGCTCGGGCTCGCCGAGCCGTCCGGCCGCCTGCCCGTGTCGTTCGCGCGGCACGTCGGCCAGCAGCCGACGTACTACAACCAGATCCGCGGCCAGCACGGCGACCGGTACGCCGACCTCACCCAGCGGCCGGCGTTCGCGTTCGGGGAGGGGCTCTCCTACTCGACGGTCGAGTACGCCGACCTGGCGCTCGCGGCCACGGAGCTCGGCACCGGCGACGTGGTCCGGGCCGAGGTCACCGTCCGCAACACCGGCGCGCGGCCCGTGCGGGAGACCGTGCAGGTCTACGTGTCGGACCGCGTGACGTCGGTCTCGTGGGCCGACAAGGAGCTCAAGGCGTTCCGGCAGGTCGATGTCGCCCCCGGCGAGTCGGTGCGCGTCGCGCTGGAGGTGCCGGTCGCGGACTGCACGATCGTCGACGCCGCCGGCCGCCGCGTCGTCGAGCCCGGCGAGTTCGACCTCCTGGTCGGCCCGAGCTCCCGCGACGCCGCGCTCCTGCGCGCCCCGTTCACGATCCGCTGACGCGCGAGGTCGTCAGCTCGAGCCGAGGTCGTCAGGTCGGCGTGACGACCTCGGCCGGACGTGACGACCTCGCAGGTCCGCGGGTCGCACAGGAGGACCGGGCGGGAGGGTCAGGAGGGGAGCGCCTGGGCGAGGTCGCGCCAGAGGTCCTCGACGTCCTCGATGCCGACCGAGAGGCGCAGCAGGTCCTCCGGGACCGTGGGGGACTCCGTCGCGAACCGGCGGCGGCGCTCGATGCTGGACTCCACCCCGCCGAGGCTGGTGGCCGGCACCCACAGCCGCAGCCGCTCGACGACCGCGTCCGCCCCGGCCGCGCCGCCCGCCGGGCGCAGCCCGATGATCGAGCCGTAGCCGGCCATCTGCGCGGTCGCGCGGGCGTGGCCCGGGTCGCCCGGCAGGCCCGGGTGGCGCACCTCGACGACGCCGGGGTGGGCGGCGAGGCGGTGCGCGAGGTCGAGCGCGGTGCGCTGCGAGCGCTCGACCCGCAGCGCGAGCGTCCGGACGCCGCGCAGCGCGAGGTACACCTCGAACGGGCCGGCGATCGCGCCGTGCACCGTCCGGTAGGTGTGCAGCCGCTCCCGCAGCGCCGCGTCGTCCGTGAGCACCGCGCCGAGCACGACGTCGCTGTGGCCCGCGAGGTACTTCGTCACGGAGTGCACGACGACGTCGGCCCCGTGCTCGAGCGGCCGCTGCACGAGCGGCGTCGCGAACGTGTTGTCGACCGCGACCAGCGCGCCGGCGGCGTGGCCGGCCGCGACCAGGGCCGGGAGGTCCGCCACCTCGAGCATCGGGTTCGTGGGGGACTCGACCCACAGCAGCGACGTCGGCCTGCCCGTGGGGGAGGCGGACGGGTCGAGGGCCGCGACGACCGCCGCGGTGTCCGCGACGTCGACGTGGTCCACCTCGACGTCCGAGCGCTCGGCGAGGTCGCGCGCGTACCCCAGCGTCACCTGGTAGGCGTGCCGCGGCAGCACCAGGCGCCCGCCGTGCGGGACCAGCGAGAGCGCCGCGGCGATCGCCGCCATGCCGGAGCCGTACACGAGCGCCGGGTGGGTCGAGCCCTCCAGCGCGCCGAGCGTCTGCTCGAACGGCCCCCACGTCTCGGTGTCGCCGCGCGCGTACATCAGCTCGCCCGGCTGCGGCACGCCCTGCGACACGTACGTCGAGGACAGCACGACGGGCGGGTTGACCGGGGCGCCCTGGGCGCGCGGCGGGCGTCCGGCGGTCACGGCGAGCGTCTCGCGGGCGAGGGCGGTGGGGTCGGGGTGCGTCACGCAGCGCAGGGTACGCCGCGACCGCGTGCCGCCCTCGCGCGTCCCACGCTGCGACTAGGCTCGCGGGCGATGTCCAGCACCGAGCAGTCCCCGTCCGCCCGTCCGCGCGTCCTCGTCCTGTTCGGCGGGCGCTCCAGCGAGCACGCGATCTCGTGCGCCACCGCCGGCGCCGTGCTGCGTGCGATCGACCGCGACCGGTACGACGTGCTGCCCATCGGCATCACCCCGCAGGGCCGCTGGGTGCGCGTCGCCGACGACCCGGAGCGGTGGGCGATCGTCGACGGGCGGCTGCCGGAGGTCGAGGCGGTGCCGGAGCAGGTGCTGCTGCCGCAGGAGGCCGGCTCGCGCGAGCTCCAGGTCATCGAGCCGGGCGTGCCCGCGGCCGCCCTGGGCGCCGTCGACGTGGTGCTCCCGCTGCTGCACGGGCCGTTCGGCGAGGACGGCACGCTCCAGGGCATGCTCGAGCTCGCGGACGTGCGCTACGTCGGCGCCGGCGTCCTCGCGTCGGCGGTCGGCATGGACAAGCACTTCATGAAGGTGGTGCTCGCGGGCGCGGGCCTGCCCGTGGGCCCCTACGTCACGCTGCGGGGCGACGACCTGGCCACCGACCGCGACGGCGTGCGGGCGCGCGTCGAGGCGCTCGGGCTGCCGCTGTTCGTCAAGCCCGCCCGCGCCGGCTCCAGCATCGGCATCACCCGCGTGACCGACCTGGCCGATCTGCCCGCCGCCGTCGCGGAGGCGCAGCGGCACGACCCGAAGGTCGTCGTCGAGGCCGCGATCGTCGGGCGCGAGATCGAGTGCGCCGTGCTCGGGGGCCGCGGCGGCTCCCGACCGCGCGCGTCGCTGCCGGGCGAGATCGTCGTCACCGACGACCGCCACGGGTTCTACGACTTCGAGGCGAAGTACCTCGACGAGGCCGCCGTCGAGCTGTCCTGCCCCGCCGACCTGCCGGCGGACGTGATCGCGCGGGTGCAGGACGTCGCCGTCCGCACGTTCGAGGCGGTGGACGGCGAGGGCCTGGCCCGCGTCGACGTGTTCGTCACGCCCGACGGCGACGTGGTGGTGAACGAGATCAACACCATGCCGGGGTTCACGCCGTTCTCGATGTACCCGCGCATGTGGCAGCAGAGCGGCCTGTCCTACCCCGACCTGCTGGACGAGCTGCTGCGGCTGGCGCTCGAGCGCCCCACCGGCTTGCGCTGACCGGTCAGACGCAGGAGCGCGTCGCCTCGACCTGCGCGATCGCCGGGCTGAGGGCGTCGAGGAACGACGTCGACCGCTCCGCCACGACGGCGGCGGGCACGTGGACCTCCACCGCGGGGTCGCGCCCGTAGGTCACGAAGGTCCAGTCGGACGAGCCGGGGTCCTCGGCGGGGTCCGCGGGCGCGGTCGCGCCGTCCGCCGCCTCCGCCTCGGCGCGCACGAGCCAGTCGATGCCCGGCCCGCTCGCGGTCTCCATCGTCACGCACTGCTCGGTGGTAGGGCCGGGCACCTCCACGCCGCAGCGCAGCGTCACCGGGTCGGACGGGTCGCCCCACGCCGCGGTCGCCTGGCTGGTGGTGCGGACCTCGTCCAGGCCGTCGCCCAGCGAGTCGGGCAGCGTGAGCACGACACGGGCGCAGTCGGGGTCCGTCGCGTGCGGGGCGACGGTGACGCCGACCTGCGGTGCGCACCCTGCCAGCGCGGCCCCGGCGAGGGCGACGGCCGCGACCACCCCCGCCCGAGCCGCCGCGCGGTGCCGCGGCGCCGTGCCGGGGCGGGAGCCCGCGGGGTGCGGGCCGGCGGGCGCGGACGTGGTGCGGGCGGTCACCCCGTCACGGTAACCCGGCCGGCGGGCGCTACCGTGACGGGCGTGACCGACGCCGCAGCCCCCGACGCCGCTGTGACCCCGGGGGACGGCGGCCGCGCCCCGGTGGTCGCCGACGTGTCCGAGGACGACCTGCTGGCCCGGATCTTCCCGCACCTGCCCGTGGGCGACCGCACCCTGCTCGGCCCGGGCGACGACGCCGCCGTGCTGGGGGCGCCCGACGGCCGGTTCGTGGTCTCCACGGACGTCCTGGTGGAGGACCGGCACTTCCGGCTCGGGTGGTCGAGCGGCGAGGACGTCGGCTGGCGGGCGGCGATGCAGAACCTGGCCGACGTCGCCGCGATGGGCGCGCGTCCCACGGCGCTCGTCGTGTCCCTCGTCGCACCGGGGGACCTGCCGGTGGCGTGGGTCGAGGGGCTCGCGCGCGGGCTCGGCGAGGCCTGCCGCACGGTCGGCGCGGGCGTCGTCGGCGGCGACCTGTCGGGCGGCGGCGCCGTGGTCGTCGCGGTCACCGTGCACGGGGACCTGGGTGGCCGTGAGCCGGTGCTGCGCTCGGGTGCGCGGCCCGGCGACGTGCTCGCGCTCGCGGGCACGGTCGGGAGGTCCGCCGCGGGGCTCGCGCTGCTGGACGCCGGGCGCCCGGAGGCGGGGCCCGACGCGGTGCGGGTCTACCGCCGCCCGCAGCCGCCGCTCGCCGCCGGCCCCGAGGCCGCGCGCGCGGGTGCCACCGCGATGCTCGACGTCTCCGACGGGCTGCTGCGCGACGCCGCCCGGATCGCCGCGGCGAGCCGGGTCGTGCTCGACCTCGACGACCCGCGGAGCGCGCTGGCGGACGACCTGGCGGCGCTCCGGGGCGCGGCCGCGGCGCTCGGCGCCGACCCGGTCGCGTGGGCGCTCGGCGGCGGGGAGGACCACGGGCTGCTCGCGTCGTTCCCGCCCGGCGCGGTGCCGGCGGGCTTCCGGGTGGTCGGCCGTGTCCGGGAGCCCGACGCGGGTGCTCCCGCCGGCACCGTCCTCGTCGCCGGCCAGCCGCCGCACGCCGTGCCCGGCTGGGAGCACTTCCACCGCTGACGGGCCGGCGGGCCGGACCCCGGGGAGGTCCGCGCCGGCCGAGGGGGTCGGCGCCGGGCGAGGGTCAGCGCCGGCGGTACCGGACCTCCAGCAGGTCCGTCCCGCCCAGCTCCTCGGTGCGCTCGGTGCCGTCCGGCTGGAACCCGTGCCGCCGGTAGAAGTGCCGGGCGCGCTCGTTCTCCGCGAACACCCACAGCGTCACGGCCGTGCGCGGGGGCACGTCGGCGAGCGCGGTCCGCAGCAGCTCGCGGGCGGCGCCCGAGCCCCACAGGCCCGGTTCGAGGTAGATCGCGTAGACCTGCAGCGTGCCCCGCTCGGCGTCCTCGTCCTGCGACGGGCCCAGCGAGATGAAGCCGACCACCTCGTCGTCCACCGTCGCGACCCACGCGCGGACGCGGCTGCCGGGTGCGAGGTACCGCTGCCAGGCCTCGGTGCGGCTGTCGACGTCGAGCGACGCCAGGTAGGAGCCCGGCACCATGCCCGCGTACGCGTGGCGCCACGTCTCGACGTGCACCCGCGCGATGCCCGCGGCGTCGGCGGGCTCCGCGGGACGGACCGAGTGCTCGCGACGCTGCTCGCTCATGCGACCAGCGTGCCACACGGTCCGGGGCGCCGGGGGCCGTCTGTCGCGACGTCCCCGGGCAGCACGAGGGCCCGCGCGGATCGCTCCGCGCGGGCCCTCGTCGAGCCTGGTGCGCTCAGACGGCGCGCTGCACCTTGCCGGCCTTGAGGCACGAGGTGCAGACGTTCATCCGCTTCGGGGTGCCCGCCACGACGACGCGCACACGCTGGATGTTCGGGTTCCAGCGACGCTTCGTGCGCACGTGCGAGTGCGAGATGCTGTGCCCGAAGCTCGGGCCCTTGGCGCAGACGTCGCAGTTGGCAGCCACGGTCTTCTCCTGATCCGGTCATTGCACGCCGCTCGGGGGGTGCCCCGGGCGGCAAGTCCTGGTGGGTCGGCGGGCCCGCACCAGCGGTCCGAGGACCGGCCGGGGGGCGCACCCGTGCCCGGCAGAGGCCAGGCAACCGGACAAGACTAGCCCACGAGCGCCGTGCGCCTCAAAACGACGTCCGTCACACCAGGCCCCGGCGCGTGCCGCGCGTCCCCGGTCCGGTGCTCCCGGCGGTGCACGGGCCCGGGGTGCCCGGGGACGACGCGTGGGCTGTCACCGCGGTGGGGCAGAGTAAGGGGGTGCGGGTCAGCGGGTCCGCACGGACGACGGAAGGACTGCGCGCGGACGTGGCTGGGCGACCCGGGACCGGACGGCTGGACGACGGCGCCGTGCTGCGCGACTGGCTCGACCGCGCGGTACCGGCCCTCGAGGCGGCGCAGCAGCGGATCGACTCGGTGAACGTCTTCCCGGTCCCCGACGGCGACACCGGCACCAACGTGCTGCTCACGGTGCGCGGCGCCGCCGAGGAGGTGGCGGCCGTCCCCGCCGGGGCCGGCGACGGGCCGCAGGTGCTGCGGGCGCTCGCCCGGGGCGCGCTGCTGTCCGCCCGCGGCAACTCCGGGGTGATCCTCAGCCGCTACCTGGGCGGCCTGGCCGGCGCGGCGTCCGGCACGCTGCCCGAGGCGCTCCGCGTGGCGGCGCAGGCCGCCCGGGAGGCGGTGCCGGTGCCCGAGGACGGGACGGTGCTGACCGTCGCGGCCGGCGTCGCGGACGCCGCCCGTGAGGCCGCGGACGCCGGGGCGGACGACGCCTCGGCGCTCGCCGCCGGCGTGGCGACGGGACGGGACGGGCTGGCACGGGTGAGCGCCACGCACCCGGTGCTGCGCTCCGCGCGGGTCGTCGACGCCGGCGCGTGCGCGCTGCTGGTGCTGCTCGACGTCCTGGCGGCGGCGCTGGCCGGCCGCGCCGGGGCGGTCGACGTCGGCTGGCTGACCGAGCACGCGCGCCCGGCCGGGCCGGCGCCGGAGGTCGACGGCCCGGAGCGCGCCCGGCCGGGCGGTGGCGTCCCCGCCGGCCCGGCCGCCTACGAGGTGGTCGCGCTGCTCGGCACCGCCGACGCGGTGGCCGTGGCCGGCGCGCTGGCCGGGGCGCTCGGGTCCGCGGGCGACGCCGTGGCGGTGGTCCCGGGCGACGGGCTGGTCACGGCCCACGTGCACACGCCCGCGCCCGTGGGGGCGGCCGCCGTGCTCGACGCGTCGGGCGCGGCCTGGACCGCCACGGTGCGCGCGCTGCTCGGCGGGGTCCGGCCCGTCGTCGCGTGCACGGCGTCGGCGGCCGCGTCCGCGTCCCTCGCGGACGCCGGCGCGGTGGTGGCGCTG
>NZ_JBCLVN010000023.1:0-10201 GCF_039548315.1 Cellulomonas olei | reverse complement strand
GTCCAGCGGGTCCAGGCCGTGGTCGGCCTCCCAGGCGGTCGGCATGCCGTCGCCGTCGTCGTCGGCGTCGAGGTAGTTGGCGGTGCCGTCGCCGTCGGTGTCGTCGTCGCGCACGTCACCGCTGCCGTCGACGTCCTCGTCGGCCGTCGCCAGCGAGTCGCCGTCGTCGTCCGCGTCGAGGTAGTTGGCGGTGCCGTCGCCGTCGGTGTCGTCGTCGCGCACGTCACCGCTGCCGTCGACGTCCTCGTCGGCCGTCGCCAGCGAGTCGCCGTCGTCGTCCGCGTCGAGGTAGTTGGCGGTGCCGTCGCCGTCGGTGTCGTCGTCGCGCACGTCACCGCTGCCGTCGACGTCCTCGTCGGCCGTCGCCAGCGAGTCGCCGTCGTCGTCCGCGTCGAGGTAGTTGGCGGTGCCGTCGCCGTCGGTGTCGTCGTCGCGCACGTCACCGCTGCCGTCGACGTCCTCGTCGGCCGTCGCCAGCGAGTCGCCGTCGTCGTCCGCGTCGAGGTAGTTGGCGGTGCCGTCGCCGTCGGTGTCGTCGTCGCGCACGTCACCGCTGCCGTCGACGTCCTCGTCGGCCGTCGCCAGCGAGTCGCCGTCGTCGTCCGCGTCGAGGTAGTTCGCGGCGCCGTCGCCGTCGGTGTCGTCGTCGCGCACGTCACCGCGGCCGTCGACGTCCTCGTCGGCCGTCGCGAGCGAGTCGCCATCGTCGTCGGTGTCGAGGTAGTCGGGGGTGCCGTCGCCGTCCAGGTCGTGGACGACGCCCAGCGCGGTCAGCTCGTCGCGCGTGAGGACGCCGTCGCCGTCGTCGTCGACGTCCGCGCAGTCCACGAGTCCGTCCCCGTCGGTGTCGGCGCCCGAGGTCGCCATCGCGGTCATCTCGACGGCACTGGCCCCGAAGTCGGAGCCGGCGAGCGACGTCACGATCCCGGTGGGCGAGAACGCGCCCCGGCCGATCGCGAGGTGGGTCCGCGACGTGTCGCTCGTCGCGTTCGCGTAGACGAGGTCGGCGAGGCCGTCGCCGTCGACGTCCCGCAGCAGCGTCGACTCGCTCGCCGACGACCCCCACCCGACGGCCGACGCGAGGGGCCCGCGGATCTGGTTCCACGAGAACCTCCCGCCACCGAGCGCCTTCCAGACGACGGTGTACGCCCACCCGTCGTCGACCGACACGATGTCGGCCAGGCCGTCGCCGGTGACGTCGGCGACGAGGGTCTGCCGCGTGGAGGACGTGTCCGACCCGACCGCGAAGTTCGGGTTCGGTGTGCGCACGGCGGCCGCGAACGTCCCGTCCCCGTTGCCGAGGTACGTGTCGGCGTAGCGGTACGTCGTCCCGCGGGAGACGAACACGATGTCCTGCACGCCGTCGCCGTCGGCGTCCGCGAGACGCGTCGTCTGGACCTCCGCGTCCTGCCCGAAGTCGGACCCGGGGACGGTGGTCACGACCGGCGTGGAGCTGAACACCCCGGAGGCGGCACCGGGGTAGACCCAGATCCGATCGCCCGCCTCGTCGGCCTGCACGAGGTCGGCGAACCGGTCGCCGTTCACGTCGCCGACCATCGTCGCCTGCTGCGGTCCCGACCCGAACGGGGCGGCGAGCCCGGGGGTCTGCACGACCGAGCTGAACCTCCGCCCGACGGCGTCACGCGGGTACACCCGCGCCAGGTTGCCCGTGTTGCTGGCGTAGACGACGTCGTCCTGCCCGTCGCCGGTCACGTCCGCGACGAGGGTGTTCTCGTTCGTGCCGATCCCGAGGTCGACGAAGGAGAGCGCGCTCCCGCGGTCGTCGACCGCCTGCTGGAACGTGCCGTCCCCGTTCGACCGGTAGCTGGAGGCGACGCCCACGCCGCTGTAGACCGAGGTCGACCCGTCGGCCACCCAGAGGATGTCGGCGCGGCACTCGAGGGTGTCGCCCACGCCGTCGCCGTCGGCGTCCGCGCTGTGCACGACGGTGTCGAGGTAG
Organism: Cellulomonas olei; assembly: GCF_039548315.1. Lineage (NCBI taxonomy): Bacteria > Bacillati > Actinomycetota > Actinomycetes > Micrococcales > Cellulomonadaceae > Cellulomonas > Cellulomonas olei. Next base: position 8,241 of record NZ_JBCLVN010000023.1, on the reverse strand, counting down.
TCGGGGAGCCCGTCCCCGTCCGAGTCGTCGTCGCGGGGGTCGCCGTCGCCGTCGAGGTCCTCGTCGAGGGTGGGGATCCCGTCGCCGTCGTCGTCGGTGTCGGAGACGTCGGGGGTCCCGTCGCCGTCGGTGTCGGTGCCGATCCGGGCGAGCCCCGTGAACTCCGACGTCGTGATGCCGGCGTCGAACGCGGGGCCGCCGGCCGTGGTGGTCGGGGTCGTCGCGAACTGGCCGCCCGTCGTGGCCGGGTGCACCACCACGCGGGCGCCCGACGCGTCGGCGACGACGACGTCGGCGAGGCCGTCGCCGGTGACGTCGCCGACCATCGTGGCGTGGTTCCCGTCGAACCCGAACCCGCCCGCGGAGAGGGACGTCGACACCACCGGGCCGAACGCGCCGGAGCCGGAGGCCAGCGTCACCACGATGCGGTACGGAGAGCTCGTCGTCTGAGACACGACGTCCGCGTCACCGTCGCCGTCGACGTCGCCGAACCCGGTCGTCGCCGCGGAGCCGGTCGCACCGAGCACGCCCGTCACGCTCGACACGGTCGGCGTCGCGGCGAACCCACCCGTGCCGTCGCCGGCGTAGAACGCGACGCTGTTGGCGCGGGCGTTGACGACGTCGAGCGCACCGTCACCGTTCGCGTCGGCGAGTCCGGTGACGTCGGTGGTCGAGGACCCGAAGTCCTGGTTCCCGCCGAGCGTCGCGGTGGTCCGCGTCGCGACGCTGAACGTCCCGGCCGCCGTGCCCGGGTAGACGGTGACCGTGTCGGGGTTGGCCGACGCCTTGAGCAGGACGACGTCGGGGATCCCGTCGCCGGTGACGTCCGCGAGCACGGTCGAGTCCGTCGCGCTCGTCCCGATGCCGGAGTTCGGGATGTTCGACACCACCGCCGCCGCGAACGTCGACCCGGGCTCCTGGAGCTGGACGAGGAAGCTGTCGTTGACCGTGCCCGTGGCGTCGCCGCCCCAGAACAGGTCGTCGAGGCCGTCACCGTCGAAGTCGGCCAGCCCGGAGTGCTCGGTGGGCCCGATGCCGGCGTCGACGACGTCCGTCGTGTCGACCGTGGGGCCGGGCAGGAAGCCGCCCGCCCGATCCGACTCGGTGACGGTGGTCGAGCTGCCGTCGTTCGTCCAGACGATGCCGGTCAGGGCCTCGGCGGCATCCGGCACCCCGTCGCCGTCGCGGTCGAGCAGCGTCGGAGCCGCCGTCGCGGGTGGTGCCAGGAGGACCCCGCACCCCGCGAGGGCGACCGCCGCGCCGACCGCGACGAGCTGCTTCCCTCTCCGGTGGACTCCTCGGTCCTGTGAGTCCCCGCCCCGGCCCTGGTGAGCTCCGTCTCGCACCGTTCCTCCTCGAACGACTCGTCATCGAGCCGTCCGCCGAGGCGTCCCCCGTGCCGGGGGCGAGCACCGCGGACGACTGATGCCATCCGATCCGGGTGCGGCGCCCGGCACTGCTGCACACGCAGGCGACCGTGCTCGGCGACGCTGCCGTGGTGCCTGTGGCAGCCAGGATGACCCCGGGCGCGAGGCGGGTCAACGGGGCCTCGACGTTCCTGTGGGAACCGCGCGATCCGTCCGCCGGCGGCCGGAGCCGTGGCAGCGGCTCCTCGCAGGTGAGGCCCGCGGAGCACCTCCGCGGGGGCGACGTCGGCCGGTACGGTCGGGCCATGGCCTCGATGACCGCGTTCGTGCTGCTCGTGTACGTGCTGGTGCCGGCGGTGCTGCTGTTCGTGCTGTACCTCGTGGTCCGCCGTGCCGTCCGGGACGGGTTCCTCGACGCGCGCGAGGTCGACCGCCGGGAGGCCGCGCTCCGGCAGTCGCAGGCCGTGGCGTCACCGCCCACGCCCGTCACCCCGGCGCCCGGCCCGGGCGACCCGGCCTGACCTGCCCCCGGACGCCCCGCCCGCCCACGCCGCGGGCGGACGGGTCCGACGGGCGCGGGGCGGTCAGCGTCCGGTGTCGAGCGCGAAGCGCACGGTGCGGCGGTCGACGGACGCCTCGGCCAGCCGCACCCGCACGTCCGTCCCCAGCGGCAGCGCGTCCCCCTCGACGCGCCCCCGCGCCGGCGGCTCGCGCAGCTGCACGACGCCCGACGTCCCGTCGTCGCGCACGTCGACCACCACCCCGCCGAACACCTCCCCGACCCGGCCGCTGAGCAGCGCCGCCTCGACGAGGTCGACGCAGCCCCGGTCGTACGCCGCGGCCCGCCGGTCGCCGCCCGCCATCACGTCCGGCAGCGACGGCAGCGCCTCGCGCACCCACGACGGCACGTCGGTCCCCGCGCACAGCGCGACGCACGTCTCCCCCACGAACCGGTCGACCAGCCGGCGCAGCGGCGCGGTCGCGTGGGCGTACGGCGCGGCGATCGCGGCGTGCTGCGGCTGCTCGGGCGCCTCGCCGTCGAACGCCACGTACGCCGCGCCGCGAAGCAGGGTGGTCGCCTCGGTGAGCAGCGCCGCCTGCGCCGGCACCGAGGCGTCGAGCCCGCGCACCACCTCGGCGTGCCCGGCGCCGTCGGGCCACGGCACCCCGAGCGCGCCCGCCGTCCGGCGCAGCCGCTCGACGTCACGGGGGTCGGCCGGCGGGAGGGTGCGCAGGACGCCCACGCCGCCGTCGAGCATGAGGCGGGCGGCCGCCATGCCGGTGAGGAGCGACACCTGGGCGTTCCAGTCCTCGACCGGCAGGGTCGCCCGACTGGTCAGCGTCCACCTGTCCGCCCCGTCGACCTCGACCTCCTGGTCCGGCGTCGGCAGGGTCAGCCCGCCGCGCGCGACCTCGGCGGCGACGCGCAGCCGCCCGACCTCCCGGAGCAGCTCCGGCGTGCCGTCCGCCGTGCCGGCGTCGAGGGCGCGCTGCACGCCGGCGTAGTCGAGCTGCGCCCTGCTGCGGACGAACGCCCGGTGCACCCGGACGCGCGTGGGCTCGCCGTCGGCGTCCAGGTCGAGGTCCCACAGCAGCGCGGGGGCGTCCTGGTCCGGCAGGAGGCTCGCCGCGCCCTCGGAGAGCCGCGGCGGGTGCAGGGGCACGCGACCGTCGGGGCCGTAGAGCGTGACCACGCGGCGCCGGGCCTCCGCGTCCACCGCGCCGCCCGGCCGCACCCACGCGGCGACGTCCGCGATGGCGTAGCGCAGGCGGTACCCGGAGCCGCGCCGCTCGAGGTGCAGCGCCTGGTCGAGGTCGCGCGAGCCGGCGGGGTCGATCGTCACGAACGGCACGTCCCGCGCGTCCTCCCGCTCGGGGCCGCGGTCCGACGGCCCGGCGGCCAGCACCTCGTCCACCTCGGCGAGCACGGCGGCGGCGAACTCCCCCGGCACGTCGAGCTCGTCCCGCAGCGCGGCGAGCCCCGCCCGGACGGCGGCGTCGACGCGTCGCGCACGGGCGTCCCCGGCGGCGGGGCGGAGGCGGACGTGGCGCACGCGGCGAGCCTAGGCCGACCGCGCGCACCCCGCCCGGGGCCGGCGCCCCGGACGCCCGCCGGCCCCGGGCGGCCCCGGCCCTCAGCCGCGCTGCGAGAACGCCGCGTCGAACGCCGCGTCGGGGGCGTCGAACGCGAGCCGCCGCACGAACGCCAGCGCCTCGGGCGCGCCGAGCAGCCGGTCCATCCCGGCGTCCTCCCACTCCACGGAGATCGGCCCGTCGTACCCGATGGTGTTGAGCACCCGGAACGCGTCCTCCCACGGCACGTCGCCGTGCCCGGTGGAGATGAAGTCCCAGCCGCGGCGCGGGTCCGCCCACGCCAGGTGCGACCCGAGCCGGCCGTTGCGCCCGTTGGACATCCGCTTCTTCGTGTCCTTGCAGTCCACGTGGTAGATCCGGTCGCGGAAGTCCCACAGGAACGCCACCGGGTCGAGGTCCTGCCAGACCATGTGGCTGGGGTCCCAGTTGAGGCCGAACGCCTCGCGGTGCCCGATGGCCTCCAGCGTCCGGACGGTGGTCCAGTAGTCGTAGGCGATCTCCGACGGGTGCACCTCGTGCGCGAACCGCACGCCGACCTCGTCGAAGACGTCGAGGATCGGGTTCCAGCGGTCGGCGAAGTCCTGGTACCCGGCGTCGACGGCCGCCTGGGAGACGGGCGGGAACATCGCGACGTACTTCCAGATGGACGACCCGGTGAAGCCCACGACCGTCTTCACCCCGAGGCGGGCGGCCATCCGGGCGGTGTGCTGCATCTCCGTCGCGGCGCGCCGCCGGACGCCCTCGGGGTCGCCGTCGCCCCACACGACGTCCGGGAGGATGTCGCGGTGGCGCTGGTCGATCGGGTCGTCGCAGACCGCCTGCCCCTTGAGGTGGTTCGAGATCGCCCAGACCTGCAGGCCGTACCGCTCGAGGACGTCGAGCCGGCTCTGCACGTAGGCGTCGTCGTCCCAGCGCCACGGGTCCAGGTGGTCGCCCCAGCAGGCGATCTCGAGGCCGTCGTAGCCCCACTCGGAGGCGAGCCGGGCGACCTCCTCGAACGGCAGGTCGGCCCACTGGCCGGTGAACAGCGTGACGGGTCGTGCCATGGTGCGCGCTCCTTGTCGGGTGGGCGGGTCGCGGCCGGGCGACCCACGAGGTCGGGGGTCAGGGCAGCGGGACCCAGCGGCTGTCGTCGGCGGCGCTGCGCTCCACGGCCTCGAGCACGCGCTGCACCCCGAGCCCGTCCGCGAACGACGGGCGGGGGTCGCGGCCGGCGGCGATGTCGCCGACCAGGTCGACCACCTGGTGCGTGAACGCGTGCTCGTAGCCGAGGCCGTGGCCCGCGGGCCACCAGTGCGCGATGTAGGCGTGCTGCGGCTCGGTCACCACCACGCGGCGGAACCCCGCGACGGCGGCGTCCTCGGTGGCGTCGTGGACGTGCAGGACGTTCATGTCCTCGAAGTCGAACGCGAGGGACCCGCGCTCGCCGTTGACCTCCAGGCGCAGGGCGTTCTTGCGCCCGGTCGCGAACCGGGTGGCCTCGAAGACGCCGAGCCCGCCGCCGGAGAGCCGGGCCAGGAACACCGCGGCGTCGTCGACGGTCACCGGCCCCCGTTCGGTGCCCGCCGTGCCGTGCAGACCGGAGAAGTCCGCGGCGACCGGGCGCTCCCGCACGAACGTCTCGAGCAGTGCGGAGACGCCCGTCAGCCGCTCACCGGTCACGTACTGCGCGAGGTCCACCGCGTGCGACGCGATGTCGCCGAGCGCGCCGGAGCCCGCGGCCTGCTTGTCGAGCCGCCACGACAGCGGCGCCTCGGGGTCGGTCAGCCAGTCCTGCAGGTACTGCACCCGCACGTGGCGGACCGTGCCGATGCGGCCCTGCTCGACGAGGGTGCGGGCGAGCCGCACCGCCGGCACGCGCCGGTAGGTGTAGCCGACCATCGAGCGCACGCCCCGCGCGGCGGCGGCCTCAGCGGCGGCGACCATGAGCTCGGCCTCCGCGACGGTGTTCGCGAGCGGCTTCTCGCACAGCACGTGCTTGCCGGCCTCCAGCGCCGCGACCGCGATCTCGGCGTGCGTGCTGCCGGGGGTGCAGATGTCGACCAGGTCGACGTCGTCCCGGGCGACCAGCTCCTGCCACGAGGTCACGGACTCCTCCCAGCCGAGCCGGTCCGCGGCCGCCTTGACCGCGCCCGCGTCCCGTCCGCCGAGCACCCGCATCACCGGCGTGCGCGGCAGGTCGAAGAACCGGGGCGCGGTCCGCCACGCCTGCGAGTGCGCCGCGCCCATGAACGCGTACCCGACCATCCCGACGCGCAGCGGCGCCGTCGTCGTCCCGTCCGTCACGAGACCCTCCTCTGCTGGGGGCGACGGGGCCGGCCGGCACGCGCCCGGCCCCGTCGCCCGCCGGTCAGGACTCGAACGCCGAGTCGATGTACTGGTCGACGTTGTCCGCGGTCACCACGGGTGCGTAGAGCTGCACCGTGCGCGGCACGCCGGAGGACGCGAGGTCGCTCAGCGACTTCTCGTGCGCGACGAGCCGGGCCAGACGGATGCCGTCCGCCGCCTGGGTGGACGGGTAGATGACGGTGGCCTGCAGGACGGAGTCGCCGGACTGGATCTCCCGCATGACGTTCGCGGAGCCCGCGCCGCCGACCATGAAGAACTCGTCGCGGCCGGCGTTCTCGATGGCGGCCAGGACGCCGACCCCCTGGTCGTCGTCGTGGTTCCAGATGGCGTCGATCTCCGGCGCCGCCTGCAGCAGGTTCGCCGCCGCCTGCTCCCCGCCCTGGACGGTGAAGTCCGCGGCGACGCGGTTGCTGACCTCGAGGCCGCAGCCGTCGAGCGCGTCCGCGAAGCCCTGGCTGCGGTCCTGGGTCAGGGGCAGCGAGTCGATGCCGGCGATCTCGGCCACCACGGCGCCCGGGTCGTCGCCGAGCTGCTCGCAGATGTACGTGCCGGCGGAGACGCCCATGCCGTAGTTGTCGCCCAGCACGGTGGCGCGGGAAGCGAACGGGCTGGAGAACTCGCGGTCGACGTTGATGACCGGGATGCCGGCGTCCATCGCCTTGGTCGCGACGTCGGTGAGCGCGGCCCCGTCGAACGGCAGCAGCACGATCGCGTCGACGCCGTCGTTGATGAACTGCTCGATCTGGCTGATCTGGAGGTTGACGTCGTTGGTGCCCTCGGCGACGCGGAGCTCGACGTCGGAGTACTTCTCCGCCTCCTTCTGGGCGGCGGTGGTGATGGCGCCCATCCAGCCGTGGTCGGCCGCCGGGGCGGAGAAGCCGATGACGACCTCCTCGCCGGCCTCGTCGTTGTCGGACACGGCCTGCTGGGAGGTGGTGCCGCCGTCGGCGTCGCCGTCGTCCTCCTCGGCCGGGGTGTTGGAGGTGCAGGCGGTCAGGAGGGCGACGGACAGCACGGCGACGGACGCCAGCGTGCGGCGGCGGCGCAGGGTCGGGCGAGCGGACATGGGATCTCCTTCGACGATGTCCAGCGGGCGGGTGGGTGTCGTGCGGTGGGCCTCCGAGCGGGCGCGACGCGGTGCGCCAGGCCGCCGGCGGCTAGGTCGTGCGGGGTGCGGAGCGCGTCGTGAAGCGCTGCTGCAGCAGGACGGCGGCGATGATGATCGCGCCCTTGGCGACGGCCTGGACCGAGGAGTCCAGGTTGTTCTGGACGAAGATGTTCGTGAGCGTCGCGAAGATCAGGACGCCCAGGACGGTGCCGACGATGGTGCCGCGGCCGCCGGCGAGCAGCGTGCCGCCGACGACCACCGCGGCGATCGCGTCCAGCTCGTAGAGCTGGCCGTTGGTGGAGGACCCCGCGCCGGTGCGGGCCAGCATCATGACCCCGGCGATCCCGGCGGCGAGGCCGGACAGCGCGTACAGCAGCATCGTGTGCCGCCGGACCGCGATGCCGGCGAGCCGGGCGGCCTCCGGGTTGCCGCCGACGGCGACCGTGCGGCGGCCGAACGTCGTGCGGTTCAGCAGGAACCAGCCCGCGACCGCGACGGCGGCGAAGATCCAGACGATCTTCGGCACGCCGAGCAGGTCGCCCTTGAACGTGGACGAGAACGACGACACGGTCACGAGCTGGGTGCGACGCTGCGCGATGAGCTCGGCGAGCCCCCGGGCGGCGACGAGCATGGCGAGCGTCGCGATGAACGCGACCACCCTCCCGTAGGCGACGAGCACGCCGTTCACGAGGCCGGCCGCCACGCCGACGAGCAGCGCGCAGCCGACCATGACGATCCAGCCGTACTGCTCGGCCATGGTCTGGGTCGCGAGCGTGGTCGCCCACACCGACGCGAGCCCGAGCACCGACCCGACCGACAGGTCGATGCCGCCGGCCGTGATGACGAACGTCATGCCGATGCTGATCACCCCGATGATCGAGGCGGTCGACAGGACGACGAGGAGGTTGTCGACGCTGGCGAACCTGCTGCCGGCGGTGACGTAGCCGACCACGCCGATCGCGGCGAGCGCGATGACGAGGCCGAGGGTGCGGGCGGCGCCGCCGGAGGCCGGGCCGCGCCGGGTCCGCCCGGGCGACGGGGCCGCGCGCTCGACCCGGACCGACTCGTCCGCCGTCGGCGTCGAGACCTGGTGCTCGCTCACGCGGCACTCCCTTCCATGACGAGGTCGAGCACGGCGTGCTCGTCGATGGCGGCGGCGGGGCCCTCGTGGACGACCCGCCCCTCGGAGACGACGAGCACCCGGTCCGCCAGGCCGAGCACCTCCGGGATCTCGCTGGACACGACCACGACGGCCGCGCCCTCGTCGGCGAGCCGGCGCACGAGGCCGTAGATCTCGGCGCGCGCGCCGACGTCCACCCCGCG